>JAGDWU010000050.1 GCA_023256115.1 Candidatus Aenigmatarchaeota archaeon
GATATAAACTTCTCTCATAATCTTCGCCTTCAAACTTCGGATTAATATTTTGAATCTCGGTTATTTCTTTAAGATGTTTAGTATCAAAAGCTCCAAAAGCTCCTGAAATGCAAATATTATTTTTCATACTTTTTCTTCCAATTTCCATAGCAAGCTTGTATTCAATATATTGTAAGTTTTCAAGAAAATTTGAAGAATTTTTTGGCAAGACTTGAACTCCAGCAGCAATTAACTTTTCATCATATAGAGCTTGAATCAATTTTGGTAAATCTCGTGGCTTTTCAATTATAGTATCAGCATCTATCAAAACGGTATATGTGTTTTTTATCACTTCTAATCCTGTTTTTATTGCACCCACTTTCCTTTTATTTTTTTCATTTTTTATTACTTCAAAACCCATGCTTTTGGCTATTTCGTTTGTAGCATCTATTGAACCATCATCTACTACTATTGTTTTCTCTTTGTAGAGCTCAAGAGAAGAAAGTGTTTCTCTTATTGTTTTACTTGCATTATAAGCTGGGACTATTATTGAAAAATCATAATTTTCTCCTCTTCCCTCTAAAGAATAAATAGAAAATTTTCTCTTTTTTCTTATCAAACTTTCGGCTCCATCTATTAACAAAGATGGTAATATGCTTCCTAGCATATAGAAAGAAAAAGAAAAAAATTTAAGTTTCAGCAGTTTTTATTTATTTTTATTTTAGTTACTTCTTTTTCGCAATTGAAATATGAGAGATTTATAATTTTGTATCCTATTCAAATTTTTGCAAGTGGAAATATTTTTTAAAAAATAAATTTGGGGAGGCCGGGATTTGAACCCGGGTCACAGGCTCCCAAGGCCTGCATTCTAGCCAAGCTAAACTACCTCCCCATAATTATTTATGATTGTTCCAATTTGTTTTGATAGTTTTGGTGTAAGATCGCAAGCAACATTAATTAGAACAAATATTAATATACTAATAGATCCAAGCGCTGCATTAGCACCAAGAAGATATGGATTAAAACCAAGTGAAATTGAAAGAAAAGCTTTAGAATTTTATCTAACTAAAATTTTTGAATTTATTAAATTGGCTGATTTAATTTTTATAACGCATTATCATTGGGATCATGTTTTGCATTATAAAAGAAATTATGAAATTTTCAAAGGGAAAACAATAATTCTAAAGGATTATAAAAAAATGCATAAAAGTGCTAAAAAAAGAGGGAAAATTGTTGAGGAAAAATTGAAAGATTTAGCAAAAATTGAGTTTGTTGACAATGGTATTAAAGAGTTTGATAATTGCTATATCGAAATAAGAGAGTTTTGGCATGGAGAAGAAAATTCTAAATTAGGAAAAGTTAACACTATTTTTATTGAGTATAAAAATTATTCAATCCTTTATTTTAGTGATAACTTTTTATTAGATTCTTTAAATTATGCGATAGAAAAAAGTCCAAAATTTGCAATTTTAGATGGTTTTCCAACAATTTTTTTAAATAAGAAATATAGCCTTGAAACATTTTTAAAATTTAAAGAGAATGTAAAAAAATTCATAGAAAAGACAAATGTAAAGCAAATAATTTTAGATCATCACATTGTTAGAGATTTAAATTATAAAGAAAAAATTGAAGATTTAATAGAATTTTCAAATTCATTAGGAACTAAAATTTGCACAGCAGCAGAATTTGTTGGATTAAAAAATTTATTTTTAGAAGCATTAAGAAAATATATTTATAAAGGTTGGGAAATAGAACTTGAAAAATATTTTGAGAGTTACGAAAAAATATTATGAATAGAGTATCAACAGGAATAAAAGGATTAGATGAATTAATTGGTGGTGGTTTTGTTGAAGGTTCTATAATCTTGATTACAGGAAAAGCAGGTACAGGAAAAACATTGTTTTGTGCAAATTTTTTATATGAAGGTTTAAAAAAAGGCGAGCCAGGAATTTATGTAACAACAGAACAAACTACAGAAGAATTGAAAAAAGATATTTACTCAGCTTTTGGATGGGATTTTAGTGTTTTTGAAAACAAAAATTTGTTAAGGTTCATTCAAATAAAACCTTTGTTTTTGAGTTCAACAAAAATTAAAAGAGATGAAAGCAACACTATAAAACTTTATATTTATGATTTATTAACTAAAATCACAAATGAAGCAAAAGCAATAAAAGCAAAAAGAATAGTTATAGATTCGATTACTTTAATAGAGAGTTTTATAAGAGATAAATATTTGAGAAGAGTTGGACTATCCTATTTTATTCAAAGTTTAAAACAATTAGGATCAACAATTTTAATAACATCAACAATTTTACATACAAAACCAGAATCACTGAGTTTATCTGGAGTTGTTGAATTTTTAGTAGATGGGATAATAAAATTAGAATATGATCCTGGTAGAGAAGAATTTAAGAGGACTATATCAATTTTAAAAATGAGAAGAACGAAACATTCCGAATTTATACACCCTTTTGAGTTTACTAAAGATGGTATAAAGATAATTTTAGTTTAACTTTTTATGATTTTTTTTACTTTTTCTAATTTTTCTAACTCTTCAAAACCTATTTCTTTTGCCAAGAAGTATAGATTAACAGAAGAGTAAATGAAAAGTGAAGTATTTAAAATTTGTAAGGCTAACAAAAATAATTGAAAAATTAATATATTTTGGAGTTTAAAACTCAAAATATAATCTATAAAATAAAGGAGCAACGAAAGAAATAAAAGAAATAACCCAATTGAAAGAGCAAAAATCGATCTTTTCAATATTTTGGTTGAAAATTTTTTGAATGTAAGAAATAGCAAAATTGCAACATTAAGATTTCCAAAAATTCCTGTTAATAAAAAGAAAATATAAACAAATATTTGAACTTCCATAATTATAACAAATTTTTTATGTTAATAATTTCATCAAAGAATTTAAAAATATCATCCATCATCTCTTTCTGAGTAGAAATTAAAAAGCCTCTAATCTTAAAAATCCTTAATTTATTTGTTAAAAAATGAGTAAACTTTATTACAGCAGGAACGGGATTATAAATTTGCATTGCATCTAAAGAGTCTAATAATAGGAATTTATCTTCTGGATTTTTTACAGAAGAGAGTAACTCATATAGAGCCAATGCCAACTCACCTAGATGAGAAGGTGAATTAATATATAAGCTTTCTTCGGTAGTAGTAACTTCTACATAACGTAATTTAATACCTTCCGAAGAATATTCAAAATGAGAAATGCAATCTATAAAATATATTTTTTTAGTGTTGATTTTTTTGTTGTTTAAAAGGCTATTTAAATAATCCGACGAATAATTA
>JAGDWU010000093.1:0-1491 GCA_023256115.1 Candidatus Aenigmatarchaeota archaeon
TAGCTAAAAGCGCGTGCGCAAGAACTTGAAGAAAAGTAGTACAATAGAGTAAATTTTAATGCATAATAGGTAAAGTATCTATTTGCAGATTTTGCGAAAAAGTGTCAAGCATATAGTTTATTCCGGCTGAAGTATAAGTAGTGCCTATAATTCCAATTTTATTTATTATCTCCCTAACTTCATGTTTATCCAATTTTTTATTTTCATAAAGATGTTTATCCAACTGTTTTAAAACTTTTTCCAAGGCGCCCACAATGTAGAAATTGCAATATTACTATTTTCATTTATCATTAAAATGTCTTTTTTCATTAATCTCATGTTATAAAAACTGTTAAATAGTTTTCTATGTTAAAGTCAATATTTGAATGAAATGAATTTATAGTAAATAGATTTGAAATGAGCGAAGTTTATTGCAAATTTTTTAAAATTACTGAAACAAGAAAAATAATAAAACTAGAAAGAATAATTAAAGAACCTGCTGGAAAATTTGTTAATTTATAAATTAAAATTCCCATAATAGCTGAAATTGCCCCAAAAATTGAAGCAAAATTTTTATATGTTTTTAAATCCTTAGCTAAATTTCTGGCAGAAGCTGCTGGTAATGCTGTTAATCCAGCAATTAAAAGCCCGCCAACAAATTTAACTGCCAAAGCAATTAAAAGGGAAATTGAAAATAAATAGAGTAATTGAATTTTTTCAATAGAAATCTTTTCTGATTTTGCCAAGTCTTCAGAAATTGAAATTAAAATTAATTTTGGATAAATTCTTGAAACTATAAAAAGAATTATAAGGGAAATTAAAATTGTAATTGTTCCATCAATTACTCCAATTTTTGAAATATCTCCAAACAATGCTTCATGAATTTCATGTTCTTCCAAAAATAAAAAAGTTATTGCTAAAGAAGTTGAAAACAAAATAGCAATAATTGTTTCAGTAGGTAATTTTGTTTTTTGTTCAATAATCCAAATTAAAATTGTTCCAAAAAATAAAAACAAAAAAGCCCCAAAAGAAATATCTATTCCAAAAATTAAAGCTAAAGCAACTCCAGGCAAAGCTAAATGAGATAATGGATCAATAACAACTGTCATTTTTTTAGAAAGCATTAAAGAACCTAAATAACTACTAATCCCACCAACAAAAATTCCTGCAATTAATTGGATTAAAAAATTAATGTCCATGATAATGTTCATAAAATTTTATTTCATGACCATAAAGTTTTGATAAAGTTTTGGGACTTAAAACTTTTTTTGGTATACCTTGGCATATTGGGCATTTATTTAAGCAAATGACATAATCTGAAAATTTATAAACTACAGATAAATCATGAGTAACTAAAATTATTGTTAAATTTCTTTCTTTTTTTAATTTTTCTAAAAGTTTATAAATTGTTTCTTCTCCTGGAATATCTATTCCGCTTGTTGGTTCATCAAAAAGCAAAACTTTTGGATTTCCAATTAATGCCCAAGCGATTAGAATCCTTTGATATTGGCC
>JAGDWU010000093.1:1501-3200 GCA_023256115.1 Candidatus Aenigmatarchaeota archaeon
GGCCTGAGGAAATTTCTCCCAAATTCTTTTTCAAAAAACTTTCATCAAAACCAAATTCTTTTAAAATTTCTTTAATTTCTTTTTCATTTTTTGTTTTTAATTCAAAAAATTCTTTAACTGAAATTGGAAAATCTTTAACAAAAGGGACTCTTTGGGGAACATAACCAATTTTTATTCCTTTTTTCCACCAAATTTTACCTTTATAAGGGAAAATTCCTAGCAAAGTTTTAAGTAGTACAGTCTTTCCTGCCCCATTTGGTCCTAAAATCGTTAAAACTTCACCCTCTTTAACCTCAAAACTTAGATTGTAAATTATTTTTTCACCTCCCAATTCTACGTTTAAATTTTTCACCTTTAAAATTGTTTTTCTTTTCAATCTCATATATTTTTATATATGTGTTTTAAATAATTAACGTAACTAAATATCATGTTAGTTAAAAATCTTTAACAATTTTTAAACAAAATTATTTTTGCTATTGCTAAGCATTTAAAATGCACTATAAATAGTATAAATTATAAACAATCTTTACCCCTTAAGGAGTAAACTTTTTATATAAAATTTACTAGTATATTAGTACAGAATTGAGAAAATATTTAACAAAAAAGGAGTAAATTAAAAGAAATAGAAGTTACTTATGCTAATAATAAAGATGAAATTGAAAAAAGAGAAATAAATAGTTTAATAAAAGCTTCTGAATTATTAAATTGCAAAGATTTGTTAATAAAAACTTGGACATTTTTGGAGTTAGTTAAAATTATAGATAAAAGTTAGAAATAGAGAATATTATTTAAAATACTAAATTCACTACTTCAAATTTTCATTTTAATTAAAAAATTTCACAAATTTATGAAACTTTTTAAATAATTTTTCATAAATTATTTATATGTTTGATAAAGATTTTGTGCTAGAATACTTCAAAAAATTGTCGGAAAGAATAAAAAGAGAAAAGATAATTCCAAGAGAGCTTGAAATTTCTACAATTCCAAACAAGGTTACAGTAATAGCTGGGCCAAGAAGAGCTGGAAAAACTTTTCTGCTTTTTTCAATCCTTAAAAAAAGTGCTAATAGTTTGTATGTCGATTTGGAGCATTCTGTTTTTAGGCATTTAACGCACAAAGATTTTTTTGAAATAATTAGCATATTTGAAGAATATTTTAATACAAAAATTAAAAAAATCTTGATTGATGAAGTTCAAAGAATTGATGAATGGGAAAGGCTTGTAAGGAGTCTTTTGGATAGTGGCTATGAAATAATAGTTTCTGGATCTTCTTCAAAACTCTTACCAAGAGAAATTGCCACTTCTCTTAGAGGAAGAAGTCTAACTTATTTATTGCTACCACTTAGTTTTAGAGAATATCTAAAATTTAAAGGAATTGAAAGGAAAAGCATTATTTCCTTATCTGAAAAAGTAAAGCTAATTAAAGCATTGGAAGAATTCTTAATGTGGGGAGGATATCCGGAAATAGTTATAGAGTGGGATAAAAAAGAAAAGATTTTGAGAGAATATTTTGAAACAATATTCCAAAAGGATTTTGTGGAAAGATTTGAAATAGTAAATGTTTCTATAGCTAGATTAATTTTTGAATTCATTTTTAAGAATTTTTCGAAAGAGCTTAGCACAAATAAAATAGCAAATTTCGTAAGCTCAGTTATAGGTAAAAATGTTAAAAATATAGTTTATGATTATGTAGAAAAACT
>JAGDWU010000105.1 GCA_023256115.1 Candidatus Aenigmatarchaeota archaeon
AAATGTTTGAAAGAGTAGCTGCTTTAATTGTAATTCCAGACATATTATACGATGAAAGAATTTATGATAAAGATGCAAAACAAAAAATTCATGAAAAGGAAGAATTTAATGAAATAGAATATGAAAATAAATTAGGTTTGCCAATAAAAAATCCAATATTTAAATGGAATAGATATCATTTGGAAAGAATGAAATATTTGTATGATTATTTAAATGAAAGAGGTCATATGAAAGTTAGCTGGAAAGATTTCTTAAAAATGTTAGAAAATGGGGAATTTGATAAATATGCAGAAAATTATCAAAAATATTTTGATCTAATGGCATCTAAAAAATTCATGCCAAATTCGCCAACACTATTTAATGCTGGCGCTAGATTGGGACAATTATCAGCATGCTTTGTATTAGACATAGATGATGATATGTTATCTATAATGAAATCGGCAACAGACGCATCTTTAATATTTAAGTCTGGCGGTGGAATAGGAATAAATTATACTAAACTAAGACCAGAAGGAGATGTTGTAGCTTCTACTGGTGGAGTTGCATCAGGCCCAGTATCATTCATGAAAATTATAGATACAATTACAGATGTGGTAAAACAAGGCGGAAAAAGAAGAGGTGCAAACATGGGAATATTAGAATCATGGCATCCAGATATATTAAAATTTGTCCATGCTAAAGAAAAAGAAGGCGTTTTGGAAAACTTTAACATATCTGTTATGTTTGAGCCATTATTTTGGAAATACTATGAAGAAAACAAGCCATATCCTTTATTGAATCCGAGAATATTAAGAAAATATAATTATCCGTTACCTGGAGATCCGAGTTATGACCCGGAAAAAGTGCCAAAAGAAGCAATAATAAGCTATATTGATCCAAAGCAATTATTATCAGAAGTTGCATATGTTGCATGGGAAAAGGCGGATCCAGGATGTTTGTTTATGGATAATATAAACAGAAGAAATGTGCAATACAAATACAGAGGTCCAATTAGAGCTACTAATCCTTGTGGTGAACAACCTTTATATCCTTATGAATCATGCAATTTAGGATCAATAAATTTGTATGAAATGATTGATTTTGTAGATGGGAAAGCAATATTTAATTGGGAAAAATATATTGAAACAATAAAATGGGCATATAGATTTTTAGATAATGTAATAGATGTAAATAAATATCCGATAAAAGAAATAGAAGAAGCTTCAAAAGCAGTTAGAAGAATTGGTTTAGGATATATGGGTCTTGCAGATGTTATGTTTGCATTAGAAATTCCATATTCATCTGAAGAAGGATTTAAATTTATCATGAAAGTTACAGAATATTTAACTTATTACGCAATGTTAGAATCTGTTGAGCGAGCAAAAACAAGAGGAGTATTTGAGAGATATAATCAAACATCATATAAAGATGGGGAATTGCCAGTTGAAGGATATTATCATAAAGAGCTATGGAATTTAGATTGGGAATATTTGAAAGAGCAAATAATGAAACATGGAATAAGAAATATCGAAGTAACATCGATTGCTCCAACAGGTTCAATTTCTATGCTAGTTGATGTTTCAGCCGGAATAGAGCCGCAATATTCTTTAGTATATGAAAAGAGAGTTACTGCAGGTACATATTATTATGTTGATGTAGAATTTGAAAGACAGTTAAAAGAAAAAGGATTATATAATGAAGAAATGCTAAAAAAGATATCAAATAATGGCGGAAGTTTGTTAGGAATAAAAGAAATACCAGATGAATTGAAAAGAATATTTTTAACTGCATTAGATATTCCATGGTGGGATCATGTTAGAGCACAAGCTGTAGCTCAAATATGGATTACTACATCAATTTCTAAAACAATAAACATGCCAAATTGGGTTACGCCAGAAGATGTTCTTAGCGCATATTTATTTGCTTATAAAACTGGATGTAAAGGTATAACAATATATAGAGAAGGTTCTAAATCTGCTCAAGTATATTATGCGCCAGCAGAAGCTTCAAAGGCAAGAATCGCTGAATATTTAAGACTAATAAAAGAAGGAAAAATCGAGAACAAAACGATAGAAATATTAAAGAAATTTGGAATAAAAGTGCCAGAATGGTATTATGAATTGCTCGAAGAAAGTTATGAAAAAGAACTAAACCAAAAATTAAAGTTAGATATAAATATTTCGCAACCTAGAATAACTCCCGAAAATTTTGATAATAATAAAATAGAAAAATGTCCTGTTTGCGGTTCTACAAGATTAAAATATCAAAGCGGTTGTATAACTTGTATGGATTGTGGAACATCCGAATGTATAATTGCATAGTGCTTAACTTTAATTTATTAAAAAAATAAGTAAGCAAACTTTTTTTATAAATTTTATGATTTCTCTTGGAATAGAAAGTACTGCGCATACATTTGCAATTGGAATTGTAGATGAAAACGGAAAAATTTACGCAGATGTAAGAGAAAGTATAAAACCTAAGGAAGGTTTAATTCCAAGAGAATTGTTTGAGCATCATGTTAATGTTGCTTTTAAAGTTTTAAAATTAGCATTAAATTCTGCAAATCTTAGTTTAAGCGATATTGATTTAATTTCATTTAGCCAAGGAATGGGAATTCCAAATGCATTGCGAGTCGGTTCAGCAATTGCAAGATATTTAGCTCTAAAATATAATAAGCCTTTAGTTGGTGTAAATCATGGAATTGCGCACATAGAAATAGGAAAGCTTTTTGCAAATTTTAAAGATCCAATTATTGTTTATTTAAGTGGTGGAAACACTCAAATAATTACATTTGTTAATAAAAGATATAGAATTTTTGGTGAAACAGAAGATATTGCTTTAGGCAATGCAATAGAAGAACTTGGAAGAATTTTAAAATTGGAAAAAAATTCAACATTTTATGCTCCTATTATTGAAGAATTGGCAAAAAAAGGAAAAAAATTAATAGAATTCCCTTATACTGTTAAAGGTGCAAATATGAGCTTTTCTGGATTAACAACTTATGCAAAAAAATTGGTTGGAAAAGAAAAAGTTGAAGATATTTGTTTTAGCTTTCAAGAATAT
>JAGDWU010000004.1 GCA_023256115.1 Candidatus Aenigmatarchaeota archaeon
ATATTCTTCAACAGATAGAAATTTAGCTAAAATCAATTGGAATAAACCCCCAATAGCATATATAACAATAGTTGAATAAAGCAAATATTTTAAATTTTCTGCTATTTTTTTCATTAATTTATTATTAGCGAATTGATATCTAATATTTGTAACCACCAAAAAGTATTTAAATCTTTTTAGCTTATTAATTAATGTTCAGGAAAAGTGATTGGAAAGACTGTTTAGATGCAGAAAGTAAAGAAATAATAAAGAAATTAATAGAAAGTGCAGAAAAGCATAGATGTGCATGGATAAGGGCAGATGATGTTAGAATCGCACAGCTTTGGTGTGCATTAATAGAAATGAAAAAAGAAATGGAAAAATTAAGTATATTAGCTCAGCCATGGAAAGCAATAATAGAGTTAGGAGAGTTAGAAAAAAGAAGGACAATAGAAAAAGCATTAACAGACATTTTACAACCAAAAGATAAAGAACAAAAAGAAATTGTTAACAAATTAGTAGAAAGCCTAATGAAATTTTAAAGATTTCTAATCTCCACTTTTTTATTTTTTAAATTTAGTATTGCATAACTTGGTTTATTTAAATAGCCAGCAAGCTCGCCGGGATTTATTAAAATTGTTTTTCCTATTTTTTTAACTTCTGCTTTATGTGTATGACCATAAAAAATAAAGTCATATTTTTTTGTAAAAGCGAAAGCATATGCAATTATATCATAATGAGTAAATAAAATTTTTCTGCCTTTTATTTCAACTTCTCCAATCAAATTAAAAAATTCGGCATTCTTTGGCTTATTTTTGAGCAATGCAATTTTATCTCCATCATTATTTCCAAAAACAATATAAACTTTAGATTTTAAATTCGAAAACTTCTTTAATGTAAAAGGCGAAATTATATCCCCACAATGAAAAGTTGCAATTACTTTTTCGCTATTCAATATTTCAATTACTTTTTCTACATTTTGAATATTATCATGTGTATCGCTAATTATTGCAATTTTCATTTTTTCAAAGCAATTTCATATGCTATTAAATAATTTTTTATTAACTTTTCAACTGAAAATTCATTTTGAATTTTTTCTATTGTTTTAATTCTAATTTTTGTTCTTTCGCTTTCGCTCATTTTAATTATTTCCTTTGCTTTATTTTTCACTTCTTCTATTATTTCAGATTTTCTTTTATTTAAAACATCTACTACGTAAATACCATCACTTTCGCCTATTTTTCTTCCAAATCCAGAAGCATTTGTTGTTATTGTAATTCCGTTTAATGTTGCACATTCAAATGGAGTATAACCCCATGGCTCGTAGCGAGATAAAAACAATCCAAAAGTGCTTGCAATGCAGAATTCTTTATAATCCATATTTAATAAGCCATCAGTATAAGAAAGAAAGCTTGGATAATAAATTACTTTAACAATATCACTTTCAGAATTTTTTAATCCACAATTTTTTAAATAATTTAATATTTCATCTTCTTCTTCACTCCATAAAAGGTCAAAAGCCAAAATAGGAGCATTTTTACCTTTTTTTGCATTTAAAATATGTGAAATATAATTAATTCTTTCCAAAGCTTCTTCGCTAAGAAAATTTGTTATATCTTTTTCGCCATGCAAAATTTTTAATGCAATATCTTCTTTTGAAATTGAAAGCTCACTAAAAATTAAATCTTTTAATTCTTTAAATAATAAAATATTTTCGATTACTTCTTTTTTAACCCCTTTGTTATGAGTTGCTAATAAAATAAAGGAAAAAACGTTTTCCTCAAAGTTTTCAGCTTTTAATTCTTTGTTTAATTCTGCTAATGTTTCTATAAATAAATCAATTCCTTTATTAAAAAATTCGTATCTTCCGCTAGTAAAAATTATTATTCCCTCTTTTATTTTTAAATTGTAATAAGGTAAAAAATATGCTTTTATAAAATCAAGAATTTTTTCTTTATATTTTTCTCTTATGACTAATGTTTTTTTCAAATCTCTAAATTTTGTAAAATCTAACATGTTATAAGTTATTATATCTGCTTTCTTATGCAAAACATATTGACACTCTTTATCTACAATATCACTAACAACAGTAAAGCAATCACATTTTTTAGCACATTCTTTTTCTAATAAATGCTTGGCTTCAATAAAGTATTTATAAGCATCGTTATCATTAAAAAATCTATTTTTTGCAATTTCCTCTTCAACAATTTTATAAAAGTTTTCGCCTCTAGAAGATAATGTTCTTCCAACCACAGTTGCATGCGTAGTAAAAACTGTTTTAATTGGGAGATTTTTTAATTTTATATATAATAATCCACTTCCAGATAGCCATTCATGAAAATGAGCAATTATTTGCTTATTTTTGAACTTATCCAATTTTATTATCTTCTCAAAAAATTTTCCAACAGCAATTCCCCAACCAAAAGGTTCTTCAAAATCGTATCCAGCTCGATAAGAATCTATAGAAAAATTTTTCCAAAATAAATATTTCCAATAGTGAACATTTATCCATTCTTTACCTTCTTCAAATATCTTTTTCCATGTAAATTCTTTTGAATCAATTATTATTGCATCTACATTATTTCCAACAATCCATTTACAAAAATAAATTTTTATTCCTTCATTTTCTAACTCTTTTTTAACATATTCTAACCAATTTGGCTCTTCAATTTTTTTACACTCTTTATAAAAATTATTTGGATTGTAAAAACCAATTGCAAAATAATTTCTTCCAAAAATTTCTTTCATTTTTCTTGTTTTTGATGTAACTACAGTATGAATTCCACCAACTTTATTTCCAACTTCAAAAGAAACTTCAAAAACATAATCAGGAAGCATCATAATAATATTTATGAATTTGAAGGAAATAGAAAATAAATGGCAAAAAATATGGGAAGAAAAAAAAGTTTATGAAGCAGATCCTAATGAAAAACCAAAATTTTTTATAACAGTTCCTTACCCTTATATGAGCGGTTTATTGCATTTAGGATCGGCATACACTTATGCAAGAGCAGATTTTATAGCTAGATATAAGAGAATGAAAGGTTTTAATGTTCTTTGGG
>JAGDWU010000067.1 GCA_023256115.1 Candidatus Aenigmatarchaeota archaeon
TTTAAGATATACAACTCTGCCGGATTAATTAAATAGTTCTTAACTACCATTAAATAGTTATATAAAAATTTGCTTAATATCTTTTAAGCTTCTTCTACAACTTTGGTTTCAATTAATTAATTTTTCAATTCTTAACAATAATTATTTTGGTCTAAAACATTCCAAATAGGTTGAATTATGCTCACACCATAAAACTAAATTGCCTATTTCGTTCCTTAAATAAAGTATATCATATTTGTTATTCCAAACAGCTTTGCATACTTTATTTGAACATCAATAAAAATTATTTTTCTCATTTCTACAGCCGCTGTAAAGAGTTACATCACTTTTCGCATTTAATATAAAATTTGGAAATGTAAATTGTAAATTTGATTTATCTAAAACTTTCCAATTAGTTAAATTACAATCAATATCGCAAAAATTTGAAAAAATTACATATTCTCCATTCGGATTTTCACAATCATTCCCAGGTGCGTCCCATCTAAAAATTTTTATTCCTATACACTCTTTACAATTTGCTTCACTTTTTTGCCATAAGCAGCCTATATTATTAATTCTTGCATATTTCTCAGCATCTTCAAAAATTTTTGTATAATTATCTTCTTCAAAAAAGTATGAAATTGCTAATCCTTCTTTTATAAGTTGTAAATTAACTAAAGTTGAATTTATCCAAACATATCTTAACAATCTTCCATATCTATCTTTTTTATTTCCTTCAAGCTTAACAATTTTATTTAAAACTAATTCCTCTAATCTCTTTTTAGCTTCAAAATAACATTTTTGCCCTTTTTCTGGTGCATTTATTCCTAATAATCTTACTTTTTCTCCATTTTCTAATTCAAAAGTATCACCATCTATAACTCTTATAACTTTATAGTATTCTTCAAATTTTTGAGACGCAAAAAACAAAGAAGTAAAATTAAAAAATTTAAAAATAGAGATTAATAAAAGAATAATAAAAATTAAAATAAGTATTTTTTTCATAAAATAGTTAGATGCAACAAAATTGGTAAAATTATTGTAACATCTCCAAAAACATTAATATGTTTTGCTTTTTCACTTATTTTGTTCCAGCTTATAGCTTCTCTAGTTTTTGCTCCACTTAAGCTACCATCTTCTTCTATTGCTGTTGATATGTAAATAGCATAATCTAAACCACCTTTAAATTGATTGTGCCAAATTGTATGATGTTTTGAAATTCCTCCGCCAAGAATTAATGCTCCACTTCTTTCAGCTTTCCAAATTAAATCTGAAATTAATGCTTGATCTAATGAAATATTAACAATAAAATCTTTATGCTTTTGAGAAAATAAGAATATTTGATATCCGATTGCACCATCAAAAATTCCTGGAACTATTATTGGAACTTTATTTTTCCAACTCCAATACATTATTGAGCTTTCATTCAAATTTTTTCCTATTTCCCAAATTAATTCGTAAGTAGAAATTTCTTTTTTGATTTCATAAATTTTTGGTAAAATTTCTTTCATTTTTTCCTCTATTATCATTCCATAATTTTCAAAAGGAATTAAAACATTTCCTAATCTATGAAAACCTTTTTCTTTTAATTCCAAATCATTTAATTCAAAAAATCCTTGATAATAATCTCTAAAACTTCTTGCCAAATCATGATCTAAAGCTCCGCAAGTTGTAATTACTAAATCAAAATATTTATTTTTTATTAAATCTCTTATTAAACCCCTTAAGCCAGTAGAAATTAAATTTCCAGTAAAACTAATGATTTTTAAGCATTTTTTATCATTTAGCATTTCTTTTAAAATTTCGCTAGCAATAAATAAATTTCTCGCTTGAAACCCACCAATTTTTTCAAATAAATTTTTTAGATTTTTTAAATCTTCAAAATAAATATCTTCGATTTTTTTCATAAATTTATGATTAACTCTATTAAAAAATATGTAAAAGAAATTTATTTGGAGGCTTTATATAAGAAAAAAGGAGATAAATGTGCAATATTTTTTCCTGGTTTTGGATTTTATCAATTAAATACTTCAATCCCCTTATTTTATAAATTACTAAATAAAAATTTTGTTTGTATAAGATTTGAATATCCTGGTATTGGTTGTAGTAAAGGAAAATTTAATTTTTGGAATGCTTACAAATCTTTTGATTTAATATTAAACTTTGCGAAAAAAATTGGAAGAAAAATCATATTAATTGGTCTTAGTTTAGGAGCATTCGTTATATTAAAAAATTTGAGCGAAAAATATGAAGGAAAATGTAAAAAAGCAATATTAATTTCTACTCCACTAGATTTAAGAAAGTTAGATATTCAAAAATTGCAACAAAAAATTAAAAAATTAAAACAATGCAAATATTTTAATTTTGATAAAGATGTTTTAAAAAATCTTGATAAACTTTTTGTAGAATATAATGAAAATTTGGAAAGATACAAATTTTTGTTTATTCATGGAATATATGATGAAAAAGCTGATTTTAACTTACTAAAAGATTTTATCAAAAAATTTAAAAATAAACTTAATTTAAAATCTTGGGGCTTTTTTTATTTAGGTCCTTTAATAGGTGCATTTGTAGAACCTGATGAAAAGGAAATAGAAAAAATAAGTAAAAAAGAACAAATAAAAATTTATGGAGCAGGCTCTACTATAAATATTATAGCTGGATTAATTTTTCTAGGAATATTTCTATTATTTTCTCAATTAATTTTATTATTTAATATAGCGAAACCATATGTAAAAATTATAGGAACAATGCCAAATACCTATGCCTATGATGTTATTCCAAATAATACAATATTATATTCTATTAATAATTATTCAATTAATTATGTAACACAAGTTGGAGAAATTGTTAAAAATATGAAAGCTGGAGAATATGTTTATTTATATACAAGTTCTGGAAATTATAAAATTAAATTATCTGAAATAAATAATAAAACATATATTGGAATTATTATAGAACAGGAATATGATTTTCCAAATCCATCAATTCCATTTGTTCTATCATTGTTGTTTTGGCTGTCTGTAATAAATATTGGATTAGGAATTGGCAATATG
>JAGDWU010000071.1 GCA_023256115.1 Candidatus Aenigmatarchaeota archaeon
CTCTCATTCTATGAGAATATTTTGATAGAACTTCTCTTACAGTTTCAAAGTCATGTTTATAAATGTGAGCAGAAGTAGAAATTGTTGTAATAGTTCCCAATTTAAAATCTGTTCCTGTTCTCTTATTTATTTCATTTACAATATACTCTGCTAATTTTATTTGTCCAACAATATTTAAAGGCCAAGCTCTTACCATATCGTTGCTCCTAATTAATACAGTATGATTATAATAGTTATCTGTAATAATTCCCTGAACAAAAATAATACATGGAGGATTTAGACTATGGAAATCTATTAAATGATCCCATGTAATTCCAATTGCTCTTCTACTATATGGGACTTTTGACAATTTATCTATAATATATTCTATTTGATTTTTTCCATAATTATGAGAAAATAATCTTTCTCCATATGTATATTCAATCCCCTCTGGCTTTTCTGGAGACATTATTTCTCTTATATGTTTTTCAAATTCTTCGGGTTTAATAAATTCAAAGAATTCTTCTTCTATTTTATATTCTTTTCCATATAATCCTATTGTAACCATTATATTTAGAAATTCTTTTGATGGTTCTTCATATTCTGTTTGTTTTAATGATCCAAATCTCATTATTTTATCTAAAATTTTTATCCATGCCCTAAAAACAGATGTTTCATAAATATAATATCCAGATAATGGTAAAGGCCATGAGTGTAATTCAGCTTCTTCCTCAACCTTTAAATCAACAAAATTTCTATAAATCTTTCCAGGATCATAATTTTCTTCTATTGCATTTATTAAGTAATTTATTTCTCCAGATTTAAATTTATCCCTCAAATCAATTATTTTTACTGTATTTAATATCTCTTTTATTTTTTCATATGGAAATTTTATTTTGTATTCTCTTATTACTTCTTCATTCTTTTTTGTAAAAATATCATATATTGTTTTTCCAGATGTAGATAAATCTGCACCATATAATATTAAAGTATTTATTTGAGGATTTCTCCCCAAAGTTTCAATCATATAATGAATACCAAAGGAAGTATAATTTGTTCCAATTATTCCAATTTTATTTTTGATATTTTCTGGTAACATATTCAATATTGCTTCTTTTTTTAATTGGTTTAGAATTTAATTTAGAAAAACTTAAACCAATTACTTTGCAAGCAGTAGTTGTTTTTATTATAGAATTTATGTTTTTATTTTTTCCAATATATTTTCTTTCTTTGATGTTTGGTTTTTCTTCTTTTCAATCATTTTATTTGGGAATTTTATTCTCAGTAACTAGTACTGCTTTAACAATTTCAATTTTAAAAGATTTAAAGCTCGACAAAAGAAAGGAAGTATCTCTTATAATAGCAACTTCTATTTTAGAAGATGTTATTATTCTTTTTCTTCTTTCTTTTCTTCTTCATTTAAGTTCTCTTTCGCTAGAAGCAATTTTTATTTCTTTAATTAAAGCTGTTTCAATCTTAGCAATAGTCATATTTTTCTTCCCAGTAATTTTAAATTTATTTTCAAATTATGTTCCACAAAGAGAGGACACATTTCTTATGCTTTCTATTTCATTAATTTCCTTTTTCATTTGGCTTTCAAATATTATTGGAATTTCTCCATCTTTTGGAGCATTTATGGCGGGAAGTATAATTTCTACATTAAAAAGAGAGGAAATTGAAAAAATAGTGAGTAAAGTAAGCATACTTTTTGTTTCTATTTTCTTTATTTCCTACGGAACGATAATCCAACCATCTTATATTTTTTCACATCTTAACATTTTAATTCCTTTTTTCATTTTTATAATAATTTTTAAAATATTGGGAATAACTATTGGATTTTTGCTTGTTGGTAATAGTTTATCTTCTTCTATATTTGCAGGAACAGCTATGACCCCTATTGGGGAAGTTTCTTTATTATTAACCTTCTTAGCTGCAAAAGCTAATATATTACCATATGAAGTATTGGGCTTAACATCATCGATAGTTATTTTGACTTCTTTTTCTTCTTTTTTACTTATAAGAAAATATGAAAAATTAACTTATTTTGTAGAGGAAATAATTTTACCTAATTTTAGAAAATTAACTACAATATCTCAAAACTTTAAAAGATATATTAAAAGAAAAGGATTTGTTAAGCTAGAAAAAATAACAAAAGATTTTATAATTATAATTGCTCTTCTTTCATTCTTATTGTTTTTGAATTTTTATGAGATTAAAAATTTAATTATAACTATAACAAAAATAATAATAATTCTGTTTTCTTTAGTTTTGTTCTATAACTTATCTAAGAAGCTAATTTCTTCTTTATTAGCTTTTAATGTTTTTATCAGAATACCAGCATTAAGAAAAGAACTTTTATTTGAAATAATTTTAATATTTGTAATTTTCTTTTATTCTTTTTTAATAGGGATGTTGTTTGGCAGTTACATAATATTTTCACTTTTTTTATTTGTTTTCTTTCTTACTTTGTTAATAATTTACTTTTATCAAAATCGTCTCTAGGATTTTGCAAAAATTTTTTAAGTCTTCCTATTTTTGCTCAATTTTTTCTCTTGTTTTTAATTACTAGTAATTTTTTCATTTTTTACTTTAAATTTACATTTTTTACATCAATACAAATAGCTAGCTTCTCTTCTAAAACTTTATTGCAATTCTTTTGAAACCATAGTAAGTATTAAAATCATAAATAAAATGAAAATGCCCCGGGCGGGATTCGAACCCGCGACCTCCTGCTTTCATCAAATCAAACCTTCTTTATAGAAGGCAGGCGCTCTTCCAAGCTGAGCTACCGGGGCTTTATACAGTTTCTCATAATAAATAACTTATAGTTCATTTTTCTAGTTTATTTGCACATGTATTAATCATAAAATTTATTCTATTATAACTGTTCCTTTTTTTGAAAACTTTTTTAAAATTTCTTCTTTTTTTTCTTCCAAACTTCTATTAATATTTCTTTCTATCAATTCGATAATATCTATTTTCTTTTCTCT
>JAGDWU010000026.1 GCA_023256115.1 Candidatus Aenigmatarchaeota archaeon
CATTTTGCTAATATTTTTTTATCTAATTTTTCTCTATCCTTTATTCGAGGAAGAATAAATTTTTTTCCTTCAAATTCATAAACCATAAGAGCAATTATATAATTTAAATTTTCTTCTATATTTTTATCATAAATTTCTAATGCATCTGGTAAATATTCATCATCGTCATCTAAAAAGGCAATCCATTCGCTTTGTGCTATTTCTATCCCCCTATTTCTTGCATAACCTGGTCCTTTATTTTCTTTGTAACTTATATAATTTATGTTTAAGCCTTTATTTTTATATTCTTCTATAACATCTGAAACATCTTCTCCTCCGTCATTTATTACTATTACCTCAAAATCTTTGAATTTTTGATTTAACAAAGAATTTAATGCCCTTTCTTTCAATAATTTTTTTCTATTATAAGTTGGTATTATTATTGAAAATTTAGGCATTTTTATTTTTCATTAATTCCCTACCCCATACTCCTAAAATTATCCACAAAATATTTACATTTATTCCGTTCCAAATTATACCTGTTAAAAATAAACTGATTAAACTTATTATCATTAAATTACAGATGTGCTCTTTATTTTGGTAAATAGAAAGTAAAAATAAATATCCAAATATAAGAAAAAAACTTATAAAGCCTGAAATACCAGTATTTGAAAGAAGTGAGCTAAAAAAATCTGCAAAATGAGTTCCATATCCTACACCAAAAATCGGGTGTCTTAAAAATATAACTATTGAATATAATATATGCTGCAATCTAATATCTATTGTGTTTCTATCAAAAGAATAATCTAGCAGTAATAACAAAAATATAACAAATGGCAATAAAACATATTTTTTCTTTGAAAGTATATAAACCAATAAAACTAGCAAGCTTCCTAATATAAATGTTGAAGATATTGAAAGGATTGATGAAAGAATTATTAGTATTACTTGCAAAATCTTTAAAAGTTGATTTTTAAAAATATCTTCGAAAAATAAAATTAAAAATAATCCTATTGTTAAATAAATGCCCAACATTGAAGATGATGGAATTAATCCTGAAAATCTATAAATATTGAGATCTTTTAAATAAATAGTTTGTATTGTTTCATTTGCGAAGCTTAAATTATTTAAGAAATAAAATAGCGGTTTTTTATTAAAAAACAAAATTGCTTCTAAAATTTGAAATATCAAATTTATATTCAACCCCAAAAGATAGAATTTAAATATTTTTAAAATATCTACCTTAGTTATTGTTAAACTTAAGAATAATAAAAAATAAAATATTAAATAAAGAAATTGTGTAATATTAAACCTGCTAAATTCACTTATGCCGAAATATGGATAATTTGGTTCTTTAGGTAATCTTATCACAAATTCAAAATAATTATTTTTATATGCTAGTATAAGACTAATAAATACTATAATAATAAAGGCAGAAACTAGTAGAGTTAAAATCAAATATTTTTTGTTTTTTAAATAATTCATAAATTTAATCAGAGAAAAAATAATTAAAAGTAAACTAAAAAAATAAAAGATTTGAAAACCAAATGTCCATGGTTTATAGTTAAAAATTGGTATATTTACAAAGATAGAAGATAATGCTAATATAGAAATTAAATCAATTTTTTTAAAAAATAATAAGGTTAAAAGTAAAATTGTAATTGAAATACCAATTAAATTAAATTGGAAATTTAATATTTCAATCATATTTTTAAGTAAAAACTAACCGGCCCTAAATTTTTATTTTCTATTTCCATAAATTCTCCAAATAGTCCCCTTTCCACATTAAATCCTTTTTCTTTTAGTGCTTCAATAAAATTTAAATATAGTTTTTCTGCAATTTCTTTTTGGGGAGAGTTTGTAAATTCGGGTTTATTATCTTTAAAATCAGGTATTAAAGTAATTTCCGAAACAACAAGTAATGGCATGGGCTTTTCATTTAATGAATATTTAAATTTTCCGTTTTCATCTTCAATTATTTTAATTTTTAAAAATTTATCTATGGCTTTTTCTATTTTATTTTCATCGCTTTTTTCTATACCTACAAAAACTAAAAATCCATCTTTGATTTCGGAAAATAATTTTCCTTTTACATATAACTTAGCGTATTCAACTCTTTGAATTAATAATATCATTTTAATGTTAAAATTATATCAAATGCCAGCAAATATTTTATTTTTATTCTTTTTAATATTTTTGTATTTTGCTTGGGGAGAAATTAAAGCAGGCAACAAAGAATGGGCAATTATATTTATTATTTGTTCTCTAATTTTCCTATTTATGAGTTTAATAAGTAGGTGAGTTATTGAGTTGTTTTTTTCAATAATCTATTCCTTTGATAGTAATAGTAACTTTTTCTTGTCGTTTAGGAAGGTATTTTCTTATTATATTCCAACGAAGTTTATGCTCTTCTGTATTTTCTGAGGGCATAAAACTGAAATGCATAGGATCTTTTTTATCCATCCATAGCCCTCCCCATCCTACTCCATTATTTATAAATATCTCCACAAAAGCTTCAGGCATATCTGTAGTAAATGTGTTTGTTCTCTTATTTATAAACGGATTCTCGTTTGGATTAATATCTATTGCTAATCCATAAGCATGAGCAGAAATACTATTGGAGCCTCTTGCATTTCTAAATCTATAACCATCTATATTTCTTACTCTATAAAAATTATTACCTCCTTTCTTTTGCCATTCTTCATCTATTTTACGTAGAATGTTTACTATTTTCTTATTCACTTTTATATTGTGTCCTAGAAATCTCATATCTTGCAAATCACCTAAGGTTGTAGTCCCTATACCTGGAATGTAAATAGAGGTAGGTATAACACCCCGACGAGTTCCAGGGGGGACGGGAATACTATCGGGCATTTCATCAATAATTTCTAATTGCGGTACCGTAAATTCTACCTTATATAAAATTAATCTTGCATTAAAAATATAT
>JAGDWU010000033.1 GCA_023256115.1 Candidatus Aenigmatarchaeota archaeon
TTTTCTTTTAATATTAATCCAATTTTGCTTGGGCTAAATCCTTGTTTAGCTAAATTTTCAATTTCCTTTTCTATTTCCTCTTTATTTATTTCTTTTTTACTTTCTTCCATATTTTATTTCTTTTATAAGTATAACTATAATCAAAAAAGATAAAGATATAAATATTCCAAATGAACTAAAAGACACTAAATAAAAAGCTAATGATTTATTAAAAACAGAAAGCATAATTCCAAATGCGATTAAAAAAGCAAATATCCAAGTAATAATTGTTGCTATGTTTTCATACATTTCAATTTTATTTTTACCTTTTATTTTACTAAGCTTTTCTCTCAACATATCTTCCTCTCATAAAAATTTCATTTAATCTTTTTATTACTTCATTTGCCTTTTCAAAATTTTCTTTATAACTTTCTAAAAATTTTTCCCAAAATTTTTCAAAAATATTAAAATGAGCAGATTTTAATGCATAATATAAAACTAATAAATCTTCTGCAAATTTTTCTATTTTATTTGAAATTTCAGATAAACCAAAATCTATTAAATAAATTTTTCCTTCACAAAAAATAAAATTTGAAGTTGTTAAATCATTATGAACAATATTATTAGAATGTAATGTTGCTACTATTTTTCCAAGCTCTTTTGCAAAAAATTCAAAATTTTGCTCATTTAAAATTTCTTTTAATCTTTTTCCATTTATAAATTCCATTTCAATTTTAAAATCTTCAACATTTAAAACTTTTGGAACATTTATTCCAATTCTTCTAACTTTTTCTAAAATTTTTGCTTCTTTTTCTGTTCTTTTTTTTCTAATTTTTTCATCAAGCTCTTCTAATCTATAACCTTTTTTTATTCTTTCTTTTATTATAACATTTTTCTCTTCATCTAACCAAATAATAGATTCTGCGCCTTGATAAATTTTTTTCATTTAGTTACGTCTTCTATCCCATTTTCAGTTATTTGAAATACAACTTCTCTTTCTGGCAAGTTTGGAGCATCAATTAACCTTGCTATTCTTAAATTTTGTTTTGATTTTCTTAAATAAATTCGATAAAAAGAAATGTGCCCAAGTATGTGTCCACCTATAGGAGCCGTTGGATCTCCAAATAAAACATCTGGCCTTGCCATAACTTGGTTTGTTACGTATACTGCAATATTAAACATATCTGCTAATCTTTGCAATTGATGTAAATGTTTATTTAATTTTTGTTGTCTTTCGGCTAATTCACCTCTACCAATATATTCTGCTCTAAATAAGCTTGTTACACTATCAACAACTATTAAACCAATATTTTTTGCTGGAATTATTTCTGCTGCTTTTTCTACTATTAACATTTGATGATCAGTAGTATAAGCTCTTGTAACAAAAATATTTTTTAATGCTTTTTGCGGATCTAAACCTTTTGCTTTTGCTATTTCTGCAACCCTTTCTGGGCTAAAAGTTCCTTCTGTGTCTATAAATAAACAATTTTTTCCCAAACCACCTTTATCTTCTGGTAATTGGACATTAACAGCAAGCTGAAAACCTAATTGTGTTTTACCAGAACCAAACGCACCAAAGCTTTCTGTTATTGCTTGAGTTGGGATTCCTCCGCCTAGTAATTCGTCTAATGCTTTTGAGCCAGTAGTTATTTTTTTCATTTTTAACTTTCTTTCAAGAACTTTATCAGCAGTTTCAAACTCAAGTCCAATTTTTTCTTTTACTTCATTTATTATTTTTCTTGCTTTTGTTTCGCTAATTTCTAAAATTGATGCTAACTCGCTAGGAGAAGTAACAGCCAATACAATTGCGTCTGTTAAACCAATTTCTTCCAATTTTTTAACTATATCTTCATCTGAAATTATTTCTCTAATATTCTTTACCATAATTTTCAATTAATTCAATTATTTCATCATTTATATTTGGTTCAAAAATTTCATCTGCAATTATTTCAAATCTGTTAAAAATTTTATTTATTTTTGCTCTTCCTCTAACTCCAATTAATTTTCCTAAATGCTTATTTAAATCTATATTTTCTTCAATTTTTTCGATTCCTAAAAATTTTCTTACATTATCTCTGAATAACGCAACTCTAACATTAGAAGTAAAATCGTCCAATTCAAAAGATAAAACATATTCAACTTCTTTTTCAACTTCTCCATGAATTGGACATTTATTTTCTTTTATTTTTGCTTTGCATATTGGACAAACTTCAAAAGTTCTTAGTTTATAAATTTTTGAAACAATTCCAACTGCTTCAACAAAGCCAGATTCAATTTCTCTTAGTTCAATCCTTTTATATTCCTTTTTTAAGAAATTTGATAACAAATCTTCTACACTTGGCAAATTTTCGCTATCTTTTTCTATTTTTGTATTTTGAGTAATAAATAAATCAAAACTTCCAAAAATATTTTCTTTAACCTTTGGATTATAAATTGTTATTACATCGCCAACATTAATTCCAATTTTATTTAAATTTTCAATTTGCTCATCCCAAAATAAAATTCTTGTATAGCCAGTTTCATCACCAGCATAAACAATTTTTAATTTTCCAATTTTTCCATCTTTTCTTTCAAATTTTTTTTCTTCACTAATTTTAAAAACTCTTAAAGTTAATGCAATGTTTTTTATTCCTGAAACCAAATCACTAACTTTAGATTTTGCAATTTCTCTAATATCTAAACCATAATCCCTCGCAACTAACATTGCTGCACCTTCTTCGCTAACTAATCCGCCAAATTCTTCAATTTTTTCTTTTATTTCTTTTAATACTTTTTCCTTTGGAACATTAAATTTTTCAGAAATTAATGCTACTATTTTATCTACTTTGCTCATAATAACATTATATGAAATATTTTA
>JAGDWU010000044.1 GCA_023256115.1 Candidatus Aenigmatarchaeota archaeon
TATAATTCCAAATCCTATTGTATATCTAACTATTATACTCTTTAAAATTTCATATTTATCCTTATTTAACTTTATATTATATAAAGAAACTAATTTTGATAATATATTGTTCAATAGGTTATCATATATTTCTCTTAATCTTTCTACATCCAAATAATCTTCTCTTTTAGGTTCATATTGTTGCAATATTTCTATTGCCTTATGTGCTAAAAATGTTTCTTCAGAAAATATTTTATATTCTTCCGGAAAGATATAGTATCTAAAAACTGTTTCTTCAGGATTTCTTAATATAAATACCTCAGTATATTTATCCAATCTATAAGATTCTACAACATTATAATTTTCTTCAATTTTATTTTTAAATTCACTTAACTTTAAATTAATAGATTCCACATTTACGAAAGAATTTTTTAATTCCTTTTCTATTTCATTTACTTTTTCTAAATCTTTTTTAATTGCATTTATTTCATTATATAATTTGTTAATATTTTCCAACTTAGTATGTTGTTCTTCTAAAACTTTAATTTTTTCATTTATTTCCTCAACTATCTTTACATCTACTTTTTCGCTTAAATTTTTTTCAATGCTATTTATTTTTTCCATCATGCTTTTAAACTTGTTTGAAATTTCAACAAGCTTTAAATCTAATTCTTCCTTAATTTTTGTAAGGGTATCTTCTACCTTTAAACTTTCTAATTTACTAACAATTTTTTCTTTTTCTAAAAGTAAGTTTGAAATCTCAACATTTAATTTTTCAATAAAGCTTTTAATATCTTTTATTCTATCTTCTATTTCAACACTTTTTATCTTTTCTATTTCTCCCTTTATCTCTTCTATAATAGTTTTAATTTTGCTCAAATCTTCCTTACTAATTTTTATCTCTTCTTTATAAGATAAAATATTCTTTTTCAAGTTTTCCAGCTCATTAGCAAAATTATTTTTATCCAATAATAGATCTGAAACTATAGTAGAAATGTTTTCCATTTTCTGATTTAGAGAAGTTAAATCAATTTCTTCAATTTTTTTGCTTGTTAACTCAATTTTGTTTTTAACATTTTCAATTTCGTTTTTCAAACTTTCAACTTTTGTTTTTATTTCATCTAAGAATTTTACGCTTTCTTCTAAGTTTTCTAATTTTGCTTTTGACGCCTCTAATTTTTCGCTAAATTCGTAAAAAGATAAAATTTTTTTCTCTTGTTTTTTTAAAATTTCTTCTAATTCTCTTATTTTCTCTTCGTTTATTCCTTTAATTTTTGTTATCTCATTTTCTAAATTTTCAATTTTGTTTTTCACATTTTTTGTTATATCTTCAATAGTTGGTTTAATTTGTTCTAAAAATTTTAGTTCATTTTTTAATATTTGAACTTCTGCTATTAAATTTCTAATTTCATTTTTATATTCTTCTATTTTTTCAATTTTCTCTTTATAACTATTCAATTTTTGTTGCAAATTTTTTAATTCAATATTTTCTATTTTAATTATATCATCTTGCAAATTTTTTAATTTTAAATTATTTTCTTGAATCAAATTTTTTAATTTATCAATTTCAGCAGCAATATCTTTAATTTTTATAATTTGATTAGATAACTCTTTTATTTTTTCTTCTAATTTTTTGGCTTCTTCAATTTCTTTTTTCTTATACTTCTCTTCAAAAATTTTTCTTAACTCTTCTATCTCCTTTTCTATTTTCATGTCCTTGCTACAATTTTTAATAAATCTATTATTTTAACTAAATTTTCACTTAATTCTTTATTTTCTTTTTCTAAATTTTCAATTCTTTTATTTAAATCAGAAATATTTATTTTTGAAATTTCATTTAATTTTTTATTTATTTCATTTTTCATTTTTTCAATTTCAATAATTTCTTTGTTTAATCTATTTTTAATTTTTTCGAAATCAAACTTTAAAACAACTTTATTCTGCAAATCTTTTAGTTCTTGAACATCGTTTTTTAAAATTTTATATAAATCAAACAATTGTTCTAAATTTTCTAATTTTTCTAAAATATTTTCCCTCTCAATTCTTATTTTTTCAATTTTACCTTCAATATCTTTTATATTTTGAAGCTCTTTTAAATTTTCTAATGTTTTCTCTAATTCTGTTTTCATTTTTTCCACTTTTTTAAGTCCATATTCTAATTCCTCTTTTCTTAAAAAGCTGGCAGAAGAAATTTTTAAATTATTTAAATCTTTTTGAATTTCAAGTATTATGTTTTTCAATGTTTCCAAATCTTTTTTTATTTTTTAGTTTTGTGTATTCTCCATATTTTCTATTTAATTCTGAAAATATTGATTCAGTTTTTGCTGAATAAGTAGAAACTTTACTTTCAACCTTTTTTATTTCATTTAAATCTTTTTTTAATTCATTTTCAATTTTTTGAATTTCCTCTAAACTTCTAAATTTTATAAAAACTCTTCTCATTTCTTTTATTTCTTCTATCATTTTGTTAATCAAACTTTCATTTAATTCTAATTTTGAATTTATAACTTCAATTTTTGTTTCAAATTCTTTAAACTTTTTTATAATTTCTTCTGGTTCCAGCTCTTTAACCAATTGAATATATTTTTGAACATTTGCTTCAAGCTCTTTTAATTCCTTTTCCTTATCTACTAGCATAGACCTTAATTCTCCGATTCTTTCACTCAAAAACGATATTCTGTTATTCAATTCTTCTTTAACTTTTATTAAGACATCCAATTTTGTTTTTATTTTTTCTAATTCTATTTCCTCTATTTTTTTGCTTTTTTCCATTATATTTTTTTCAGTACAAATTCTTTTACTTTTTCTGCAATTTTTATTGCTTCTTGAGCTTCTTGCTTA
>JAGDWU010000005.1 GCA_023256115.1 Candidatus Aenigmatarchaeota archaeon
TTATTAGCGGCTTCAATATATATTTAGCTATTCTTTTCGCTGTTTCTGTTTCTATTATTTTATTGTTTTCGAAGACTTTAACCAATATTATCATAATATTATAAGTATATTGTATTTAAGAGCCTTTCGGTAGTACTTGCTAGTAAGAAATATAATATTATTAAAAATTAAATTGTATTAATACAAATAAAAATAAAAAAGGAAGGGGGTCAGTTTGTTAATTTTGTTGTTATGTATCGTGCAAAACTATTACTTAGCTTAATTATTAATATTTCTAGCTCTAAATATGCTGAGAATATATTTAAACTACTATTTGCTTCCTTTATTTTTTGTTTTACGTAGTTTAGTCTTCCTAAAATGTCCTTATTATCTAGTTCCAATTTTTTATTAAGCAAAGTTATCATGTCCTTTATTATGTCGTGTATAAATTCTATTTTTTCTATTGTTCTTTCTGTCTCAATTTGTTTATCTTTATTATAATATAAATAATCTGCTAGCTCTTTTAGTCTTACTATCACATCAAACATTACTAATATCATCCCTTCTTTTGTTTCCATTTCTTTGTTTATTTTTTCTTCCATAATATATAATATGTATAGGTATATAAATGCTTTTTGGTACAGCTAAAAAATAAAAACAAAAAATAATAAAAAAAAGAAAAAAGCATTATTGCTTTTCTTCGACAAATTCTTGCTTTTCTGTGCTAAAAACTTTATGTTTGTATTTGCTTAAATCGATATGTCTTACTAATTCGTACGGAATTTCATAATGAGTCACTAGATAATCTTCATATGAACTTTCTACTAGCTCATAAACATAACTTTCTGTAAAGACGTCAAATTCACACTGCGGTTCCCTAATAATTCTAAATATAGCTTCTCCTCGCCCGGGATATCCTAAACCGCAATGAAGTTCATCAGTTAGTACCCAACACTCAACTTTTTTTACTTTACTAACTAATGCTTTTCTGAATGCGTTTGTGTCATAAGATTCTAACATCCTTGAAATAATAAATTTTTCGCATGCGTTTGCTTCTTCAATTTCAACATTATTTTTTTCAAGCGCTTTTAACATTTTTTCATAAATTTTTTCAGTTTTTACTAGCACTACAAAACTATCAGTAATAAGTGCTAGCACTCGCTTTTCTGAATCTCTTAACACTCTTAGCAATTCTGCTTCTTTTTCTTTTTTCTTTACTAATATTTTATACTTGTTTTTTACTATTACAAGTTTTTCATGTTCGAATATCTCTTTCATAATTATATTTATATATAAGTTATATAAATGCTTTTTGGTAGTACTAAAAAGTAAAAAAATAATTAAATAAAAATAGTTATTTGAAATTCATTTTCTAGTAATTTTATAAATGCTACTAGCAATTTCGCTTTTGTTTCTTCATCAAATTCTTCATCAAACTTTTTAGCATTATCACTTAAATAATATCTTTCGTTAAAATAACATTGTTGAAATTCGAGATCATTACTAATTATCTTTATATTATCAAGTGCTTCTTTTGTAATTAATGCTGTTAACATTTGCATTTTTTTTATATCTTCTTTCTTCTTTTTTATTAATGCATACATGTATGCTTTAAACTTTTCTATATCTATCTGCATTTCTATAAATTCTTTTTCGTCTAGCTCGTCTAGATAAAAACTTGCAACATTTCTGTTAAGCATAAATCTTACTAGTTTGTTTGTTGCTGCGTCCGCTGGATAATAGTATTCTCTGATTAATTTTTTAAAGTAGTCGCTAACTTTTACATAAAATAATATTGTGTAGTTTGTTTTTAGCAATGCTTTACATTTTACTATTTCTGATCTATTTATATATTCTTCTTCCATATTATATATTATGTATATAATTTATATAAATCCTTTTCTATACAAAAGTATATAATATGTATATATGCATTTAAAAAAAGTTGCATTAATTCATATTAAAAAAAATAAAAAAAGGAAAGGAAAGGTTATTGTACTTGTAATATTTCTCTTATTTCTTCGAGAAACTCCTTAGTTTTTTTCTTGAAATCTTTATATTCATCGGGAAATAATGCTTTTTCAACATTGTCAACATCACTATATACTGTATAACCTGTCATGTATTTGTCTACTATACTCGCCTCTACTATTATTTTTACTTCTCTCCCCTTACCGATCTCTACTTTTTTCTCTGCTACGACATTGAAGCTCCATAACCCGTCGCTATACCTTATATTAAGTATTTTTATTGTTGCTTGCGTTTGTGTCGTTTTTGTTAACTCTTCCATAATATACTAATATATAACTTATATAAATCCTTTTCGGTACTACTTTATAGTAATCATACTATAAGCATAAATTCATATTATATTACTATAATAACAATAAAAAATAAAAAAAGAAAAGAAAGAGATTATTTTTCACTTAGTTTAATTATCTTGTCTTTATAACATCCTTTAGGAGTTATCATCATGTCAGGTCTAATATATTCTATTAATTTTATTTTTAGCTCCTCTAATTCAATGAAATCGTTATATTCTGTAACTACTTCTTTACTAATATCTTTATATTCCTTTAATGCTTTGTCATACAATTTACTACTGTCATAATCACCAATTACTACTATTCTGTCTCCTGCCCATCTTCCTGCATATTCATAGTTTTCTTTTATGTCTCCTCCTCCAGTTTGATCACTTTTTCTTAGTAGAAAGATCAATAACCCCCCTAACTTGTTTGCACATATTTCCCATAACTTTGCTGGCATTCCTATACTGTGAGGATTTATATATTCTTTCTTGTCTATATTTACTATTATAAAGTATTGTCCCATAATAT
>JAGDWU010000010.1:0-2962 GCA_023256115.1 Candidatus Aenigmatarchaeota archaeon
CTAGATATAAAAGAATGAAAGGTTTTAATGTTCTTTGGGCTCAGGGTTGGCACATAACTGGAGCTCCAATAGTTGGAAAGGCTTTAAGATTAAAAGAAAATGATCCAAAAGTTATTGAAGAATTAGAATTTTATAAAGTTCCTAAAGAAGAATGGGAAAAACTTAAAACTCCAGAAGGTTGGGCAATGTATTTTATTGAAAAAGGAAAAGAAAGTTTTAAAAAATTTGGATTTTCAATTGATTGGAGAAGAGAATTTTTTACAACATATTTAAACAAATTATATTCTAAATTTATCCATTGGCAATATAGAAAGTTAAATGAAAAAGGATTCATAACTAAGGGAAAGCATGTCGTTGTCTGGGATCCAAAAGTTAATAAAGTGATTGGAGATCATGATAGGCCAGATCAATATGTTGGAATAAATCCTGTTGATGGAGTAATATTAAAATTTTATCTAGATTCAAAAGAAATAAATTTTAAAGAAAGTGAAAAAATTATAATTCCTTGCTTTACTTTAAGACCAGAAACAATTTATGGAGTTACTAATATTTGGGTAAATCCAAATTCAGAATTTGGAATTTTTAAAGTTAATAATGAATATTGGATTTTACCTTATAGTTTAATTATAGAAGAATTAAAAAATCAAGATTTTGATGTTAAAGATTTAAATTTTAAAATTTTAGCAAAAGAATTAATTGGAAAAAATGTTAAAAATCCAATAACTAATGAAATTATTCCTATTTTACCAGCTGAGTTTGTTGATTCAGAAATTGGAACTGGAATAGTAATGTCTGTGCCTGCTCATGCTCCTTATGATTATGTTGCATTAAAAGATTTGGAAAAAAATGAAAACTATAAAGATATAGCAAAGAAATGTTTAAATTCAATGAAAAGTTTAATAAAATTAGAAGGTTTTTCTGAATTTCCGGCAAAAGATATTTGCGAAAAATTAAATATAAAATCTCAAAAAGAAAAAGAAAAATTAGAAGAAGCTACAAAAGAAATTTATTCTAAAGAATTTTACAATGGAACTTTAAAAGAAATTTTTGGAGAGTTTGCAAATAGAAAAGTTTATGAAGTAAAAGATGAAATAATAAATAAATTTATTTCAAAAAATGTTGCAATAAAATATTTTACTTTGCCTGTAAGATTTGAATCTAGATATGGTGGAAAGGTAATTGTTAAAATTGTAAAAGATCAATGGTTTATAAAATATTCAGATGAAAATTGGAAAAAACTAGCTCATAAATGTGTAGAGAAAATGGATTTCTTACCAGAAAATTTAAAAGAACAATTTCATAAGCTAATTGATTGGTATAAAGATTGGGCTTGTGTTCACTCTAAAGAGCTCGGAACAGAATTTCCTTTTGATCCAAACTGGACTATCGAATCTTTATCAGATTCAACAATTTACATGGCTTATTATATTATTGCAAAATATGCAAAAGAATTAGAAAAAAATATTGAAAAAATAGATGATTCATTTTTCGATTATGTTTTTTTAGGTATTGGAAATGAAAAAGAGATTTCTAAAAGAATTGGAATCTCAGAAGAATTACTAAATCAGATTAAAAAAGATTTTGAATATTGGTATCCAGTTGATTTAAGAACTTCTGGAAAAGATTTAATTCAAAATCATTTAGTTTTTTACATTTTCCATCATACTGCAATATTTCCTGAAAAATATTGGCCAAAATGTATTGCTATTAATGGTTGGGTTTTAATGGATGGTAAAAAAATGAGTAAAAGTTTAGGAAATGTTATTCCAATGTTATTTGCTGCTGAAAACTATTCAATAGATGCAATTAGATTTTTATTAGCATTAGCTGGCGAAACAGGTTTAGAAGATGCAAATATAGAATTTAGCAAAATTAAAGATGTTGAAGAAGAATTAAAGCAAATTTACAATTTTGCAATAGAGAATTATAATAAAGGAAGGGAAAATGAAAATTTTATTGATGAATGGTTTTTAAATTTTTTAGCAAAGAAAATTGAAGAAGCAGAAAAATTTTATGAAAAATTAATGTTTAAAAGTGTTTTAGAAAAATGTTATTTTGAAGTAAAAAATGCTTGGAAATGGTATTTAAAAAGAGTTCAGCCAAGCAAAAAATGCATTAATGCTTATATCGATTATTTACTTTCAATTCTTTATCCAATTATTCCACATTTAGTATCTGAAATTTATGAAAAAATAAAAGGATTTGAATTTGCATTAAATCCAAAATGGTTTGAAATTGAGAAAAAATATGATAAAAGAATTGAAGCATTAGAAGAAATTGTAAAAGAAGTTGAAAATGATATTAAAAATATATTTGAAATTTTGAAAAAGAAAAAAATAGAAAAAGTAAATAAAATTAAAATTATTATTGCATCTAAAGAAAAATTTGAAATTGCAAACTGGATAAAAAATAATTTAGAAAAAGGATTTAATCAAATTTTAAAAGAGGCAAAAGAGAAAAATTATAATATAAAAACTGTTAAAAGAATTTTAGATAATTTAAAAGCTCTTGAATTATTGACTTCGCAAGATTTAGAATATGAATATTTGAATGCTTCAAAAAATTATTTTGAGCAAATATTTAATTGTAAAGTTGAAATTGAAAAAGAAGAAGGAAGCAAAGAAGAGAAAAAAGAAGTTGCTATTCCTTCTAAACCAGCAATTTTAATAGAATGAAAGTAAAAATTGAAATTGAAGTTAGCGAAAATGAATATTTAGCATTAAAACCAGATATAAAAGAAAAGTGCAAATATGAAAATGGCAAATTAATAGTAGAATATGAAGAAGAAAATGTTACTCACATTATTGCTTCTATCAATACAATATTAAAACTATTAAAAGTTTTAAGACAAATAAATAATGCTTAGCGAAGAAGAAATTGCAGAATTAGAAAAGTTGCAAAACAATTTACAAATAATTTTTTTGGAACTAGATGCTATAAACAAAAGCTGTCTCTTATACAC
>JAGDWU010000010.1:2972-8556 GCA_023256115.1 Candidatus Aenigmatarchaeota archaeon
GAAAAGAAAAAAGAGGAAATAAAAAAAGAATTAGATGAAGAGAAGGAACTTTTAGAAATTAGAAAGAGATATTTAGAAAAACAGCAAACAAGCATAACAGAAAGGTTAAAAGAATTAGAAAAGAAGTTAAAAGAAATAAAAAAATAAATTATGGTCATCAAAAAGATAATTGAAAAAATAAAACCGCGAAAAGAAGAGACTGAAGAGGTTGAAATCCCTTTAGAAGAAAGAAAAGAGGAAATTAAAATAAAAGTTGAAAAAGTTAACGAATTTAGCGATACTGAAAAAGTTTTAAATTTGCTTAGAGAAAACTACATTGTTTTAGTAAATATTAAAGATTTGAGACAAAGAGATTTAAATGAATTAAAGAGAGTAGTAAACAGAATAAAGAAAAGTGTTGAAGCTATTGGCGGTGAATTGATAGGCGTAGGAGAAGATTTTCTTTTAGTTGTACCAGCATTTGTAAAAATAGTAAAGTAAAGTTTTTAAACCCACCATTTTTTCTTCTATAATTATTTATTATGGTTGAAAGACCTAAAGCATTATTAGCTCAAATTGGTGGGCAACCAGTATTAATATTGCCAGAAGGAACAGTAAGAACTACAGGAAAGGATGCAATAAAAAATAATATTGCAGCATGTAAAGCTGTGCAAGAAACAATAAGAACAACATTAGGACCTAGAGGAATGGATAAAATGCTAGTAGATAGCTTAGGAGATATAACAATAACAAACGATGGAGTAACAATATTGGAAGAAATGGAAATTGAACATCCAGCAGCAAAAATGATGGTAGAAATTGCAAAAACAGTAAATCAAGAAGTTGGAGATGGAACAACTAGCAGCGTAGTTTTAGCTGCTGAATTGCTAAGAAAAGCAGAAGAATTGCTAGATCAAAACATTCATCCAACAATAATTACTAAAGGTTATAAAATTGCATTAAATTTAGCATTGCAAAAATTAGATGAATTAAAAAAGAAAATTGATATAAATGATACTGAAACATTAAAGAAAATAGTAATAACTTCATTAAGCGGAAAAGGTGCAACTAGTGCGGATCCAAAAATTTTAGATCATATTGCAAATATTGTAATTGAAGCAGTAAGAACTGTTGCAAGAGAAGAGAATGGAAAATTAATAATTGATAGAGAAGATATAAAAAGGGAAAAGAAAACTGGCGGAAGCATTTATGATACAGAATTAGTTAAAGGAATAGTAATAGATAAGGAAGTTGTTCACCCGCAAATGCCAAAAGTAGTTAAAAATGCTAAAATTGCATTATTGAATGTTGGATTAGAAGTTCATAAACCAGAAACTGATGCAGAAATAAGAATTACTAAACCAGAAGAATTAAAAGCATTCTTAGAAGAAGAAGAAAAAATGTTAAAAGAAATGGTTGAAAAAATTGCAAGAACTGGAGCAAATGTTGTATTTTGTCAAAAAGGAATAGATGATTTACCACAGCACTTTTTAGCAAAAAAAGGAATTTTGGCAGCTAGAAGATTGAAAAGCAGCGATATGGAAAAACTTGCAAAAGCAACAGGCGCAAGAATAATTACAAACTTAGATGACTTAACTGAAAAAGATTTAGGATATGCGGAAATAGTTGAAGAAAAAAGAGTTGGCGGAGAAAATATGATATTTGTTAGAGGTTGTAAAAATCCGAAATCTGTAACAATTTTAGTTAGAGGTGGTAGCGAGCATGTTGTTGATGAATTAGATAGAAGTGTTGAAGATGGAATAGGAGCATTAACTAGTGCATTAGCAGAACAAGCAGTTGTTTATGGTGGTGGAGCAATTGAAATGGCATTAGCAACTTATATTAGAAAACAAGCAACAAAATATAGCGGAAGAGAACAATTAGCAATTTTAGCATTTGCAGATGCATTAGAAGTAATTCCTAGAATATTAGCTGAAAATGCTGGAATGGATCCAGTAGAAACAATATTAAAACTAAGAGCTGCTCATGAAAAAGGGGAATACTCAAAAGGAGTAGATGTATATGCTATGGACGTTGGTGATATGGAAAAGGTTGGAGTATATGATCCTTACAAAGTTAAAAAGCAAGTTTTAACAGCTGCTGTTGAAGCTGCAGAAATGATATTAAGAATTGATGATATAATAGCAGCTGGTAAATCTGTAAAAGAAGAAAAAGAAAAACCAGAAGAAACAACTCCTGAAGAGGATTAATATTTTCTCTTTTTTATTTATTTTTTATAAATAAACGCTCCAAAACTTTATCTTTTAAGCTTGCCGAAATAAAAAAGAATTTGAATGTCTAAAATGTGGCTAATCTACGATAGATATTGAAATACATGTATAAGCATAACTGCGCTAGTAAGATGCATAAATGCATAAAGCTGTAAGCCACAATCGGCAAAATAAGAGAATAGGTAAAAACATTTTCTAAACGCTAAAGCTCTATCCTTTAAAGCTAAAAATTCACCTAGCTTTCAATATTTTAACTGTAGGTGGTCTGGTTTTTTCTAAAATTCTAGATCCGCAATAAGGACACAAAATTCTATTTTCTTCAATTTTTTCAATTAGTTTTTTACACATATAACATCTGTACATTATTTTTCAAATCCAGGCGGATAATAAGCTTTTCCAGCGACTTTTGTATTACATTTTTTACAAAACCAAATTCCAGTTGAAATCCTTTTTAATTTTTTGAATCCGCATTTTGGACAAACATGTTTTTGCCTTTGTATAACTTCAATTTCATCTATTTTTTCCCTTAATTTCATTCCATATCTTGGCCCAAATCTTCCAGAAGGCCCAACTTTTTTTACCATAATTATTTCATTAACATCCTTAATAAGCTTTTTAGTTTTTCATCATTTATTTTTTCTTTTATTCTTCCTTGCAAATATAAAGCAATTAATTGATTTTCAATTTGTTCAGCAAGTTCTGGTTTAACAAGTTTTATTCTTCCAAGCCTTTCTCTAGCTTCTTTTGTTAAAATTTGCACTAAAATTTCTCTTTTCTTTCTTTCATCTATCATTTTAATTTTTCACAAATTTTATCTATTAAAGACCTTCCTTTTGGAGTTAAAATTCTTCCACCTTTTACTGTTTGAACTAATCCAGCTTTTTCAAGTTTTTGTAAAATTTTTCTTATTATATTACCGCTAGCTTTATAAGTTTTTGCTGGTCTTCTACCTCTTCTTTTTCTTCTTCTAAAATATTTTCTAAGTCTCGAAACTCCTAAAGGTCCATCTAAATATAATCTTCTCATTATAGCTGCTGCTCTAATATACCAAAAATCTTTTTGCTCTGGTGGTCTTTCGCTAGCGTGCGAAGATTTAGCAAACATAACCCATCTAGGCGGCTCTAATTCTGGAAACTTTTTTAATTCTTCTTTCAAATTTTCTATTAACTTTTGTGGATCTACTTCCTTTACGCTTACCATATTATTTTAATTTTAAAAAAGATTTAAAAGAATGTAGCAAAATGGGGCGGCCGGGATTTGAACCCAGGTCACAGGCACCCCAAGCCTGCATTCTAGCCAAGCTAAACTACCGCCCCTTAACTCATAATATCAATTTTTTTAATGATAAACGAAAGAAATATTGTTTTTCATGAGCTAATTGGCTTAAAAGTTAGAATATTAAAATCAAAAGTAAAAGGTTATAAAAATATAAAAGGAAAAATAATAGACGAAACAAAAAATACTTTTTTAATAGAAAAGGAAAATGGAAAAAGAGTAAGAATAATAAAAAATGTTTGTACATTTGTTTTTTATTTAAATGGAAAAAAAGTTAAAGTTGATGGTAGATTATTAGTAGGAAATCCGGAAGATAGAATTAAAAAAAGAATCCCAAATTGGAAAATGAGCGAAATATGTTAGATGCAATATATTTTGATCAAAACATTAAAGAAAAAATTGAAATTGCAAAATATTTAGGCTATGATGAATTAATTTTAATTTTTGAAGAAATAAATTTTGAAAAAATAAATGATACAATAAACAAATTAAAAGAAATTTTTCAAATGAATTTTTATTCTTGCATTTTAGTTGATAATTTTAAAAAGTTAAGAAAGGTTTCAAATGTAAAAGCTCATAAACAATTTGATTTGCTTTTTGTTAATGGAATAAATTTAAAAATTAATAGAGAAGCTGTTGAAAATGTTTTTGTCGATGGATTAGTAAATCCGCAGCAAAATAGAGATGATGCAGGTTTTAATCATATATTTGCAAAAAAAGCATTAAAAAATAATGTTGCACTAATAATAAATTTTAATCAAATTTTGAATTCTCAAAATTTAACAAGAGAAATTGAAAAATTGATTGAACTAATAAAAATTGCAAGGAAGTATAAGTTAAAAGTTGGAATTTTTTCTTTTGCCAAAACAAAATTTGATTTGAAAGATCCAATAATTTTTTCATCTTTTCTTTATTGCTTAGGATATGAATTAAAAGATGCAAAAAGAATTGTTAAAAATAGTATAAAAGATATAATAAATGAAAATTTAAAAAAAAGAAGTGAAAAATGGATTTTTCCAGGAGTTGAATTAATATGACGAGCTATAGATCAATAAAAAGGTTAAAAGCTTTAATTCCGACATTAAGAGAAAGAAAAAGATATGTTTCAATAAAAATTATTAGCGATGAAAAAATAGAAAAAGAAGAAATAAAAAATGCATTATATGAAAATATTAAAAATCTTTATGGAAAATTTGCATTAGCATATTTAAGTTTTAGAATAAAGTTTGATAAAGATTTGATAATTTTAAAATGTAATCATATTTCGCTACCTTTTATAATTTCCTCTTTAGGGTTTTTAAAAGAAATTAATAGAAAAAAAGTTATAATTAAAGTTTTGGCAATTAGCGGAACTATTAAAAAGCTTAAATTAAAATCAATATAAATATTATGCCTGAATTATTGCCAGAATATTTAGGATATGATAGAACAATTGCAGTATTTAGCCCAGATGGTAGATTGTTTCAAGTAGAATATGCAAAACAAGCAGCAAAGCAAGGGGCAACAATACTCGGATTAATTTATAAAGATGGTGTTTTGATCGCAAGCTCTAAGGAAATAGATGATTTACAAGTTGCTAGCGAACATGAAAAAATTTTTATAATAGATGATCATATTGCATTAGCTTATTGCGGTTTAGTGGGAGATGCTAGATATTTGACAAATTTAGCAAGAATTAGAGCACAAAATCATAGAATTACATATGATGAAGAAATTGATGTTAGTGAATTAACAAGATTTTTGGCTGATAGAATTCAATATTCAACCATGTTCGGCGGTTTAAGACCTTTTGGTGTTATGCTATTAGTTGGTGGAATAGATAAAAAAGGTAAACATATATTTGAATTAGACCCAAGCGGGGCATTTTATGGTTGGAAGGCACTAGCTTTAGGTAGGGGAAGTGAAGCAGCAATGAAAATTTTAAGACAGAAATATAAGGAAAATTTAGAAAGAGATAGTGCAATTAAATTGGCATTAGAAGTATTGAAAAAAGTTGAAAAAAATGTCATAATTGAAATTTTGCTAATAGAGGAAAAAATTAAAAAACTAACAGAAGCTGAAATAGAAAAATATTTAGAATAAAATGGTAAGCATAGATA
>JAGDWU010000010.1:8566-8962 GCA_023256115.1 Candidatus Aenigmatarchaeota archaeon
AAGCTAGTATAGCTAGAATTAAAATAAAGAATGAAAATTTTGAAATTTTAGTAGATGCTCAAAAAGCATTAGAATTTAAAGCTGGAAAAAGTGTTTCTATTAATGAAATTTTAGCAATAAATGAAATATTTAAAGATGCAAGAAAAGGAGAAAGAGCTTCAAGAGAAAGCTTAAAAAAAGCTTTTGGAACTGAAGATGTAATTGAAATTGCAAAGAAAATTATCAAAGAAGGGGAAATACAAATTCCAACCGAATTAAAAAGAAAAATGATTGAAGAAAAGAAAAAAGAGATTGCAAATTTAATTTCTAAAAGATTTATTAATCCGCAAACTAATTTACCGCACCCACCACAAAGAATTTTAAATGCAATGGAAGAAGTTGGAGTAAATATTGACC
>JAGDWU010000010.1:8972-17629 GCA_023256115.1 Candidatus Aenigmatarchaeota archaeon
AAAATGCTGAACTGCAAGTTGAAAGCGTAGTTAATCAAATAAAAAGGGTTTTACCATTAAAAATTGAAGAGTGCATTTTAGAAATTTTTGTTCCAATTGAAAATGCAGGAAAAGCTTATAATTATTTAAAACAAAATTTTAATATTATAGAAGAAAATTGGCAAAATGGATTAAAAGTGAAAATAAAAATAAATAGTGCATTAAAAAATGAAATCATTTCAATGCTTTCAAAATTTAATGCAGAAATAAAAGAATGTTAAAGGGGAAAATTGTTGTACCAGGAGAAAAAGTTGAGAACGAAATTAAGGAAAATATATACTTTAGAAACGGTGAAAAATATTCTCAAATTGTTGGATTAATAGAAGAAAAAAAAGATATAATTACTCCATTAAATTTTACTTATTTGCCAAAGGTTGGAGATAAAGTAATAGGAATTATTGAAGAAATTGAAGCTAGCGGTTGGTTTGTAAATATTAATGCTCCGCATTTTGCATTTTTACCATTAGCAGAAGCTTTAAATGAATTTGTAGATGTTTTTAGAACAGATTTATCAAAGTTTTTTAACATTGGCGAAATAATATATGCAAAAATTATTAATATAATTGGAAATAGAATAATTCAAGTTTCAATAAAAGAAGAAGGAGCAAAATTAGAAGATGGGGTAATAATTAAAACCTTACCATCAAAAGTTCCAAGAATAATTGGAAAAAATGCAAGTATGTTAAAAATTTTACAGGAAAAAACAAATTGCAAAATAATTGTTGGAAATAATGGATTAATCTGGGTTAAAGGAGAAAAAATAGATAAGGTTTATGAAGCAATAAAATTAATAGAAAAAGAATCTCACTTAAGCGGATTAACAGAGAAAGTTGCAAAATTGTTAGAAAATGGTTGAGTTAATTAAAGATGGTAAAAGAGTAGATGGAAGGGACTTTGAAGAATTAAGAAAAATTAAAATAGAAGTAAATCCTATTCCAAATGCTAATGGTTCTGCTTTATTTTCTTTTGGAAACACAATTGCAATAGCAGCAGTTTATGGGCCGAGAAGTTTATATCCTAAGTTTTTGCAAGAAAAAGAGGAAACATTAGTTAGAGTTAGATATAATATGGCACCTTTTAGCACTGAAACTAGAAAAAATCCTGGAATTGATAGAAGAAGTATAGAAATAAGCAAAGTTATAAAAAATGCAATTGAAAATTCAATATTTAGCGAAGAATATCCTAGAACTGTAATTGATTGCTATGCTGAAGTTTTGAGTGGAGATGGTTCAACAAGAGTTACAAGCTTAAATGCTTTAAGCATTTCATTAGCTTTGGCAGGAATAAAAATGAAAGATTTAATAGCAGCTTGTACAGCAGGAAGAATTGGTGATAAAATAATTGTTGATTTAAACCAATTAGAAGATAACTATGGCGATTGCGATATAAGTTTTGCAATGCTTTTAAATACTAATGAAATTGTTTTGCTTCAATTAGATGGAGAAATTAAAAAAGATGAATTTTTATATGCTTTAAAGGTTTTAAAAGAAAAATGCAAAATTATTAGAGAAGAACAAGAAAGGAAAATAAAGGAATATTTTGAAAAAAATGCTTGAAAAATTGGTTTTAGAATTATTGAAAAAGGGTAAAAGATTAGAAAAAAGAGGATTTTTAGATTATAGAGAAATAAAAGTTGAAAACAATGTAATTCCGAGAGCAGAAGGAAGTTCAAGAGTAAAAATTGGAAATACTGAAGTAATTGCTGGAATAAAATTAGAGCTATCTGAACCATTTAAAGATGAAAAGGAAAGTGGAGTATTAATTGTTAACGCTGAATTTGCTCCTATTGCGCATGCAACATTTGAGCCTGGCCCGCCAAGTGAAGAAGCAATAGAATTAGCTAGATTAGTTGATAGATTAATTAGAAGCTCTAAAACTATTAACTTTGAAAAATTGAAAATTTCAGATGAACTAGTTTATGGAGTTTTCATAGATATTCATGTAATAAATCATGATGGAAATTTATTAGATGCTAGCGCTTTAGCTGCTTTAAATGCTCTAAATAATTGTAAAATTCCAAAATATGAAGATGGAAAATTAATTAGAAATGAAATAATTGGAAAATTGGAAATAAAACATAAACCATTGTATTGTACAATTGCGTGCTTTGAAGATAAATTTTTAGTTGATTTAAATCAATATGAAGAAAATGTTGTAGATTCAAAAATTGCAATAGGGTTAAAAGAAGATAATACTATTTGCGCAATTCAATTATTAAGCGGGAAAATAGATTATGATAAAATTGAAAAAATATTAGAAATTGCTGAAGAAAAAACAAAATATTTAAGAAATTTTGTATTTTAAACTTTTATTTTTTTCCTTCTCCAATTTGTTTCAATATATGCTCTAATTCTTCTTGTTTTTATTCTTTTCAATCCAAATTTTCTTATAGAGGCCCATATTGGAGCATCTCTAATTTTTCCTATTGCAGCAAGCTTTTTCTTTTTAGTAATGTGTCTTATCGCCATCATATATATTAAAAATAAAATATTATGAAAGCGAAGATAAATAATATTGGATTAAATGTTAAGCCACCAGAAAAAGTATGTAATGATATAAAATGTCCTTGGCATGGAAAATTAAAAGTTAGAGGTAAAATTTTTATTGGAACTGTAGTAAAAAAGTATCAAAAAACAGTTACAATTGAAATTCCATATTTAAAATATGTTCCAAAATATGAAAGATATATGCGCTGCATTTCAAAAATTCATTCTTATTTGCCAGAATGTATTGATGTTAATATTGGAGATAAAGTAATTGCTGTAGAAACAAGAAAATTATCAAAAACAAAAGCTAGTGTTGTTGTTGCAAAGGTTGAATAGATTTATATCTTATAAAAACTTCTAAAATAAATTATTTCTTTTAAATCGCTTAGAGTAAAGTCTTTTTAATACTTTCTAAAAAATTAAAATTAGGCTAAAGCTACTACCGGTTAAAACATTGGTTTCCTACTGGAAACCGAAAATTTAAATATTAGTTTCCTAAAATATACTTATGAGACTTGATGAGGCTTTAATATTTCAAAACGAATGGTGGAGAACAGAAAAAGTTAGAAAAGAATTGGCACCATGGTATAAAAGAGAGGTTTATAAAAAGGTTGAAGAAATGTTAAATATAAGACAAATAATAGTTTTAACTGGTTTAAGAAGAGTTGGAAAAACAACAATTTTTTACCAATTAATAAATAGCTTAATAGAAAAAGGAGTTAATCCAAAAAATATACTTTACTTCTCTTTTGATGAAAAAATTGAAGATTTGAAAAAAATTTTAGATGAATACCAAAGAATTACTGGAATTGATTATAAAAATGAGAAAATATTTATATTTTTTGATGAAATTAATAAATTAGATAATTGGAGTTCACAATTAAAAATACTTTATGATGCTCTACCAAATATAAAATTTTTTGTTTCTGGCTCAAGTAGTGTTGATTTGGAAAAAGAGGCTTATTCCAATCTTGTTGGTAGGCATTTCCTTATAAGAGTCATGCCGCTTACTTTAAAAGAGTTTTTTGAGTTAAAAAAAGGAAAGAAAATCGAAAACTTTGAACTATGGAAAGATGAACTTTTTCTTATTTTTCCTGAATACCTAAGGAAACCTTTCCCTGAAATTGTGAATGAAAATAATGAAGCGAGAATAATGGAATATATAAGAGAAAATATTATTGGAAAAATAATTCATAGAGATTTGCCAAAGAAATTTAAAAATGTTAATGAAGATTTGCTAATGAGTTTAATTGAAATATTTTACCAAAATCCTGGCATGCTTGTAAACATAGAAAATTTATCAAAAAATCTAAGAATTGCTAAAAAAACTTTGCTTAAACATTTATTTTACTTAATATTTTCTTATCTAATAAGACAAGTGAAAAATTTTAGAATTTCAGTTCTTGCTGCAAGCAGAAAACTTCAAAAAATATATCCTTACCATTGGTCTTTAATTTTTGGTTTATATAGAGATATAGAAAAAGGAAAGCTATTAGAATGTGTAGCATCATCTTTACTTGATGCTAAATTTTATTGGAGAAAAGGTAGTAATGAAGTGGATTTCATTATAAAAAATGAAAAAATAATTCCAATTGAAGTTAAAGCTAAAAGTGAAATTTATGGATTAGTTAAATTTCTAAAAAAATTCAATTTGAAAAAAGGTATTTTGCTTCATGAAGAAAAAATTAGAGAAACAAAAAACATAAATGATATTCAAATAGATATAATTCCAATTTTTGAATTGGCATTTTACGGAAGTTTATAAACATAACTAGAATTTGAATAGATTATTTTCTTTAGTTGGAGCAATTGCATTAAATCCTTTGCTTTTTAATTCTTCTGCAAATTCTATTGTATAATCTCCATGAACACAAAAAATTATTTCTGGTTCCAATTCTTCAATAAATTTAAATAATTCTGTTTTTCCAGCATGTGCTGAAAAATCAAAGCTTAAAACTCTCATCTTTACATCTAATTCAATATCTTTATAAATAAATTTTCCTTGCTCTAGTAATTTTCTTCCTGGCGTTTCTGGAGCTTGAAAACCAGTTAAAAATAAAGCAGAATTTTCATCTTTATAGAGCATTTTAATGTAATCAACTACTGGCCCTCCATTTAACATTCCACTTGGTGTTAAAATTATGCAGCTCTCATTAACAATCTTTTTTCTTTCTTTTTTACTTTTTACAAATTTTGCTTTTTTTAATGCTTTTCTATATTTTTTCTTATCTTTTAATAAATTCGAGTATTTTAAAAATAATTTTGAAACTTGTTTTGCTAACCCATCTAAATAAAATTTTTTGTTTAAATGTTCTTTTAATATTAACATTATTTCTTGTGCTCTACTAATTGCAAAAGCAGAAATTAAAACAATTCCATTATTTTCTAAAACTTTTTTTATTTCTTCACAGAATCTTTTTTCTTCCTTTTCTCTATCAGGATGATCTTTATAGGAATATGTGCTTTCGATTATTAGTATTTTTGGTTTTGGTATTTCTTTATCACAACCTTTTACTAATCTAGTGTCATTATAATTAAAATCGCCAGTATATAAAATTGAGTTTTTGTCATACTTCAAAAATATCATTGCACTTCCTGGAATATGACCTGCATCAAAAAATTTTATTTCGATATCTTCAAATATTAATGTTTCTCTATAATTTATTGCAGCGAAACATTTTTCTGTTTGTTTTATATCTTTTTTTGAAAATGGTAAACTATAATTTTCTTCTTTAGCAATTTTTAAAGTATCGATAAGTAATAAATTTGTTAAATATTTATTTATTTCCAAAGAGAATATTGGAACGTTTCTGTTTTTTATTAGAATTGGTAAAGCTCCGCAATGATCTAAATGCGAATGAGAAAGAAAAATTGCATCAAAATAATTTATAATAGGTGGAAAAATTGGTTCTTTTTCTGTTTGTTTTATTCCATAATCTAGAACAAATTTTTTATTTCTTATTTTAAGTAAAATCGCGCTAGCTCCAACTTCACTTAATGCTCCTAAAAATTTTATTTTTATCATTTAAATAATTATATTAAATTAATTTAATTAGAATTTATCGAACTAATCCATGATTTTTTAACTTTTCTATATCTTCATCTTCTATTTGCCCAAATCTTTTTAAATTATAAAGAGTGGTAAGTGAAACGCGTCTAGGTTTATCTCCCATCTTAACCCAATTATATACTGTATATTGATGGATATTTAACTCTCTAGAAATTTTTCCAATATTTTCTCCTTTTTTATACATCTCTTGTGCACCTATGTATTTTTTTAACCATTCGACTCTACGTTTCATGAGAGATATTATTTCTAGACCAAACGAATAAAGACTGCGAGCAGGATAATATTCTCCTCTTTTTCTTTCAATTAACCCATAATCTCTTAAGATTGATGTTACATTTAACACAGTACGTGGATTTACTCCTAACTTATCAGAAATTTCTCCTATGGTAACTTTTCTGTCATATGAAGAGATAAAATATAGACAAACCTCTAAACCAATTAGAAACAAGCTTCGAATAAATTGTTCAGGATGTAAAACCTCTAAAGTTATTTCGTTGGATGGAAACATTTCTTTAGTTAGCTCACTAATTTCGGCAACACTATACAATTTATCAAACAATTCATTACCTTTTCTTATTCTTATAGCTCTTTCCACGACTGGAAATCCAAGCTCTTTTTCCAAATTCTCTAACTCCAAATATGTTGGGAGAAATCCTTTCTCTATTTTTCCTTTTACTATTTCAAAAGAGCTTGAACCTAAATATTCTCCATTTTCATAATATCTCTCAAGTAACTCCTCAATATCCTTAAGCCTAGCTTGAAGACTTTCTAAATGGTAACTTCTCACTAATGTTTTGAAAATTTTATAAGCAAATAGATAATCTTCTTTTAGTATTTCATATTGTTTGCTATCTGCGGGAGAGGCGGAAAAGGGGGTATAATATCGATCCTCTCTCTTTCATTTTTTTAAGTTGAAATTTCAACTTTAGAAAATGGGAAAAATAAGAAGAATAGGGTAACATAATCTTTCCATTTCCATTCAAAATTAATTGATACAAAAAGTCTAATATAATAAAAGAAATTTCACCACTAGGGAAATAATGCTTTAATTTTGAAGCAGCAGAGATAAAAGACATCAATAAACCTGCAACATGTACACTTACATTTTGTTTCCTTAATTTTATGAAGGATGGTAATCTACTAGTTGAAAGAAATTCGTGTATTTCGTTGAGAGAAGGTCTCCTAAGTATTCTAGCTGCTGCAATTTTAGTGGGCAAATATTTATAATACATAATTTAAATATAGTAGGTTTTAAATTTAGAGTTTTTACTTATGCGTGATATGCACTATTTAAACGTGGTTCCATATTTTGGAACTATTAACTTTACAATAAATGTTTTATGTTCTTTTTAATTATTTAAATTTTTAACAAAATTAATAAAAAAATTCCAAAGTATATCAATTACTATTTTCTTTTTAATCTACCTTGAAATTGCAATCTTCAGTATTTCAAAATCTTAAAGCTTAAATGAAATAATAATTTTAATAAGTAGATATGTCAAAATTAGGGGAGTTAAAAATTCAAAAAGGCCTAATAAACGCAAAAAAATCAAAATGTCGAAAAAACCTAAAATTAAAGTTAGTAAATCTAAGGAAATTATCGATATAAAAGCTCTAAAAAGTATTATAGCTGCTAGTAAATATAAAAAAATTGTTCGAATATTAAAAAATAAAGAGATAAATGTTAAAATATCTATAAAGACAAAAAAATAATAAAGTAACATTTTAATAAGTAGTAATTTTTCCAAAACCTATCAATCGCCAACTTCTTTTTATTTGCCTTGAAATTGCAACATTTACATTTAATGGAACGATAGGATAATAAAGTTTAAGTTCTATTTTTTCCTTTGTTTTTCTAATCACTTCACCGAGAGTTTTTTGTGTTGCAATGTTTAACATTATTTTTTCACCAACTTTTAAATCTTCAACTTTTAAATCACTTTCTTCGCCAATTACTTTTTCAAACAAATTATATTCAATTTCAATTTTATTAACTTCATTTTCCAATTCATTTACTAATCCAACAATTCTACCAGCTAAAAAATCATTTTGCGCTAAGCTCGGATCTAAGGACGTCATTAAACCAACTAATCCGCCTGCGCCCGCTTCGCTAACATTGTAATTAGATTTTTTAATACTTATTATTTTAGCGACTAATCTTTTGTATTTACTCTCGAATATTAATCCTGGTTTTATTTCTATTTCATCATTTTCTTTAAATTTTCCGCTAACTATTGAACCTCCTAGTACTGCGCCTTTTAATTCGTTTATTTTTGTTCCTGGTTTATTTATATCAAAGCTTCTAACTACATACATCAAAGGTTTTTTGCTTTCTCTTTTTGGGGTTGGAATGTAATTTTCTATTGCTTCGATCAAATAATGAATGTTAGCATTAAATTGAGCAGAAATTGGAATTATTGGAGCATTAGAAAATTTTGTATTTTTTATAAATTCTAAAATCTCATTATAATTTTTTATCGCTTGTTCTTTAGTTACTAAATCTATTTTGTTTTGAGCTATTACAAGATTGGAAATATTTGAAATTTCTAAAATTTTTAGATGCTCTTTTGTTTGTGGTTGTGGACACTTTTCATTAGCTGCTATTACTAAAATAGCTCCATCAAATAATGCGCTAGCTGTTAAAACTGTTGCCATTAATATTTCGTGCCCAGGAGCATCTAAAAAGCTAACAGTTCTTTTAATTTCAACATCTTTAGAAAAACAATAGGGACAAAAATCTTTATTTGTAAAGTATTTTTGACAATTTTTGCATTGATAAATTGTAGCATCAGCATAACCAAGCTTAATTGTAATTCCTCTTTTTAATTCTTCGCTATGTTGCAAAGTTAATTTTCCAGTTAAAGCTTTTGTTAAAATTGTTTTTCCATGAGCAACATGCCCAACAATTCCTATATTAGCTTCGCTTAATAATTTTTCATTTACTTTGTTCACCTTTTTTCTTTTCTAAAAACTTTTTAATTGCTTCAAATTCTTCTAATGGTTTTTCTCCTTTTTTTACTATTTTTACATTTATTTGTCTTATATCCGAGCTTATTGTATTT
>JAGDWU010000089.1:0-1890 GCA_023256115.1 Candidatus Aenigmatarchaeota archaeon
AAATGATTATCCAAAATATTTTTTTAAAAAATGGAAAGAAATTGCAAAAATTTTAAAAACTACTGAGCAAAACGTTTTAAATACAGTAAAAAGGTTTTTAAAAGATTTGGCTCAAGAACTTGAGTGAGCTATCATATTTCAAAGGATTAGATATTCATCATCGCCTAATTAATTATTAAATTTTAAAAATTTATGGAAACTATAAGGATAATAAGGATTAACTTTAGAAAAGATGTAATTAAAAAAGCTACTTGGAAAAGGAAGAAAATTTTAATGAGTAGAATAAAAGAAAAAATGAAAAGAATTTTAAAGACTGAAAATATTAAAATTTCTAATAAAGTAAATGAATATATTCATGCACACAGCCCAAAAAAACTTCCTTACAAATTTACATTTAAAATAATTAAAGATGGTGAAAAGTATATTATTGATTTAGCTGAATGAACTATCTTTTAATTTCATATAAAAACGATAGCAACATAGGAATTTTTGGGTGTGCGAATAATAAAATAGCTTTTTTTCCAAAAGATTTTGAAAAAATTGAAGAAGTCGAAAAAATATTAAAAGTAAAGGTTGAAAATATTAAAATTTGGAATTCTAATTTAATTGGTTTATTTGTTTGTATGAACAATAATGGAATTTTACTTCCAAAAATAGTTTTAAAAGATGAAATAGAAGAAATAAAATCTAAATCAAATTTTTTAAATATAGGAATTTTAAAAACTAAATATACAGCTTTAAGCAATTTAATTGTTTGTAACGATAAAGCAGCACTAATAAGTCCGCTAATTGAAAAATCGAATTTGAGAATAATTAAAGATGTGTTAAATGTAGAAATTGAACAAAGAAAAATAGATGATTTTAATTTGGTAGGCTCAATAATAAAAGTAACAAATAAAGGTTTGTTAGCTTATAGAGATATAAGTGAAGAATCTTTCGAATTTTTAAAAGATTTTTTTAAAGTTAAAAATGCTTCAATTGGAACTGTAAATTTTGGTTCAATTTTTATTTCTTCAGCAATAATAGCAAATGATAATGGAATTTTAATTGGTGAAAAAACTAGTGCTTATGAAATTGAAAGAATTTTAGAAGCTTTAGGATTTGTTTGATATAAATTCGGTATAATGACACTTTCCACAATAAAGTCTATTTTTATGCTTAGATAAGAAAGCTTCTCCGCATTTTGGACACAATTGTCTTAATCTAATCACTTTATTTCCTTCAATTTTATATAGTTTCCAAATTTTTATGCTACTATGCTTGCCCATAGTATATTTTAAATTTTACCTTTGCTAAATGTTTTCCTGCACTTGAAAATATATAATCTATTTCAATTTTGTTTTTATCAACATTAAACTTTTTAGCTATTTCTTCTAATACCTCATTTCTGCTAGGAGTTGCTCTATTTCCATATTCTATTTCTGCAATTATTTCTTTCCTTTTTAATAAAAAATTGTCTTTTTCACTTATTATTTTTATTTCCATAATTAATTAAATTACTTCTATTGCAAATGTGCCTTTATATTTTATTCCCAGTTTTTTAGCAGCTTCACTTTTTTCTGGATCTATGACATGAATCAAACCTTTCCAATTTGTTGTTAAATTTGTTGATCCACAAATTGGACACTTTTTTTCTGTTGTTAATGCCTTACAATTTTTGCATGCTAAAATAGTTTTTGGCATTATTTCTTTTTCTTAGCTTTTTTCTTCTCTTCTTCAATCCATTGTATATTCCCTAATCCAGGTTGTCTCATTGTTAATCCAATTTTTATTGTATTTTGCTCATAAGTTATTGAAATTATTTTTGCAATAATTTTATCATCAACTTTTAATGTTCTTTTTGTGTTTTTTCCGCTAAATGATTTTTGTTTTTCGTTAAAGGTTATATAA
>JAGDWU010000089.1:1900-2753 GCA_023256115.1 Candidatus Aenigmatarchaeota archaeon
ATCGTCCATTATTTGGCTAATGTGAATTAAACCATCAAAACAATAAAATCTTGCAATTGCAAAATTTTTATTTGCATCAACAATTTTTCCAAAAACTATTTCATTTATTTCTGGTATATAGCAAAGTGCCTCAAAAATAACTTCATATTGAATATTTGAAGTTAATGGAACTACAACCCCTTCGCTCTTATTTTTTATTTTTAAAATTTTTAAAATAATTCCAGTTTCCCTGCTTATAAATCCTTCATACTTTTCTTTTAAATACTCTAAAATAGAATTTTCAATATTTTTACCAAGAAATTTTGGCTCCAAATTTATTACTTCTTTTATTTCTAATATTTTGAACATTATTAATACTTACGAAAAACACTTATATATTTTCACAATATAACATTTATGAGAGGTATATCTGAAGCAATTGCAATGTTATTATTAATAGTAATTACAGTAGCAATAATGGGCACAGTAGCTTACTTTGTTTTTGGAACATCTAAACAGTTTATGTTAGTAGTTACAGATAGTAGATGTACCCCTGGAAATCCTGGAAATATTACGCTTGTTCTTCAAGCACAAGGAACAACAGCAGGAAGACCTGTAACAGATTTTAACGTATATTCTCAAGGAGTAGCTGCAACATTTTATTCTGGAACAGGATGCAATGTTATAGATAATGTTGGAGGAACAAATTGTAATACGCAACTAACTTCAGCAAATAGTGTAAATCCAGGAGAATATATAGGAGCAGTAATAAGTGCAAGATTTGATGCAGGAAGAAGTTATGAAGTAAGGATAATAAGCGGTGGTAGAAGTCAATCTCTATACGTTCAGTGTTAATGTTTGCCCACTTCTATTT
>JAGDWU010000011.1 GCA_023256115.1 Candidatus Aenigmatarchaeota archaeon
GTTCAAACTTTAATATTTTTCCATTTATTTCGGCATATAATCTTAAAACATAAAAAACCTTTGGAACAAAATTTTCAATTTCTTTTTCCCTTTCATATATTAGCTTTAATGTTGGTCCTTGAACCCTTCCAATTGATAAAACGTCTCTTATTCCAAACTTTCTTGCTGCATGCATTAATGCTCTTGATAAATTAATGCCCCAAATCCAATCTAAATAGTGTCTTGTTAAGCCAGCATTTACTTCGTTAATGTTTATTTCAATTAAATTTTTGAATGCTTGTCTTAATTCTTGACTTGTTAAAGTACTAAACTTCATCCTTTTTACAGGTTTTTGATTACATAAAAATCTCCAAATGTTAAAGCCGATGACATGCCCTTCTATATCATAATCGGTAGCAATAATTATTTGTGAACAATTAGATGCTAACATCTTTATTATTTTACTGTATTTTTCATATTCTTTTCCATCTTTAAGTTGCCATTCTGCATCGAAAATAGGATAAGTAAAAGAGTTAGATAAAGGTTTTAATGTAAATAAGTGCCCAATAGAACTTGCAACAAAATAAGTATTTGAAAAATCTCTAAAAACAAAATATTTAACATTTCCAATTTTAACTACTTTTGGATTTTGGAATAAAGAATATGCAATTTTTTTAGCTGCAGTTGGTTTTTCAGCAATTATTAATATGTTCATTCGATAACGATTGTTTCTCCTTTTTCTAATTTCTTTTTTAGATTTTCAATAATTTTTGATATTTCCTCAATTTCTTTCGATTCTTCAATTTCTATAGTTTCTTTTCCTTTAATTTCTTTTATTTCATTTTGTAAACTTTTTATTTCATTGATTATTAAAGTTATTTTTTCATCAAATTTCTTTTCTTTTAATTCTTCCTCTATTTTTCTTATCTTTTCTTCATTTAAGCTTTTAATGTTCTGAATCTCAGATTCTATAAATCTTTCTCTTTCTTCAATTTCTTTCATTTTATTATTTAAACCTTCGATTTGAAATTTAAAATTTTCCAATTCATTTAAAATTGAATGAAAATCAGGAATAGAACCAACTTTTTGCTCTATATAGTTTTCAACATTCTTTAACTTTTCTTCAACTACACTTTCAACTTCTTTTATCTTACTATTCAAATCAGCAATTTGAGATTTTATACCTTCAACATTTAAGATATTTCTATCCTCCTTAAATTTAGTGATCTGCTTTTCAATTTCGCTTGTAATATAAGATAGTTTTTCAATTTTTTGCTCAATATTTCTTATTTTTTCTTCATCTATTGCAATTTTCCCTTCTTTTAAACCATTTTCAAGTAGATTAATTCTTTCGAAAACTTCACTTTTTATTTTCTCAATTTCTTTTTTAATATCTTCAATTTCTTTTAATTCAACTTTTACTTCCCCACCCTCACTAACAATTTTTTTTTCTTCCTTTTCCAAATATTCGGCACAGAGTAAATTTAATATTTCAACGCTTTCTTTTAGTTTTTCAATCTCTTTCATTTTCTCAAAAAGCTCAGTTACTTTTAATGTTAAATCAATAAGCTCTTTTTTAATTATTTCAATATCTTCATTCTTTCCTAAAATCATAAAATAATATGAATAAGTCATTAATAATGAAGTTATTACAATCCAAAGACGAAATAAAAAATAAAATAAAAAAATTTAGAGAGCAAAAAATAGAAGTTGTTAATATTTGGAATAGCGAAAAAATAGAGGAAACAAAAAATTTTAATATTTGTGCAATAGATGGTAGTTTTAATTTAATAAAATTTAAGGATTTTGTTTTATATGCTATAGATATTTGTAAAGTAGAACTTAAAGATAAAATTTATAAATTCAATTATCCTGAAATTGACATTATATATAATTTTTTTGGAATAGAAGAATTTTTAAAACTTAAAATGATTACGAAAGAAATTGAGGTAGCTTTAGAATCAGAAACAGAATTAACAATTTTAGATGGTTCAATATCCTCTTTTTATCATTATAAACCATACATAATTGAGTTTTCTGAAGAATTTTACAAAATGTATGAAAATAAAAACGAAAAAATAAAAAAATTAAAAGATAAAAATGTAATTTCTATCTCAAAAACATCTTCAAAAAAATCTGTATCTGAAATTTCAGATATATCACTTTTTAAAGATTTAAGTGAAGGTTATTCAAAAATTTTTGTGGAAAAGGGAGAAATAAATTTTTATTACTTTTTTTACAAGTTTGAAAACTTTGATGTTTTTAAAATAGAATCTTTAAAACAAATTAATCAAAAGGAAGTTTTAAAAGTTTTAAAATTTATTTCTGTTAATGGATATCCTTTTTTATTAACTTTAGCTCATAGAAATTCTTTGGTAACTTTAAAAGATTTGAAAATTATTGCAAAATATTTAGGAATATATGAAAAAACTGGAAGAGAAATGCTTTAAATATCACCATGCTCCTTTAGCCAATTATCTATTGCTTTATCCATATCTACTTCTATTTCCTCGCCATTAGGCAAAACTCTCTTTACTACAAGCGGAATAACTTTTCTTTTTATTTCTTCTTTTGCTTTTTTTATGCTATCTCCTTTAACATCAACAAAACAAGGTGCTCCAAGCTCAATTTGTAAAGCTCTTGCTGAAACAAGTCTAGCCATTTCAAATCTTGTTAATCTATCTTTAGGATAAATCATTTTAATTTTGAAATTTTTTCTATTAGCTCGCGATGCGTTAAGAAAATCGTTCT
>JAGDWU010000077.1 GCA_023256115.1 Candidatus Aenigmatarchaeota archaeon
GGAAAAGTGGAGAGAGATAGAGAAATAGAAAAATTAAAAGAAGAAATGAAAATTGATTTTGGCTCTGGTTATCCTAGCGATCAAAAAACAATAAATTTTATCAAAGAGTTTTATTTTAAATATAAAGATTTTCCATCTTTTGTTAGAAAAAGTTGGATAACAATAGATAAAATAAAAAACGAAATAAAAATAAAATCTTTAAAAGATTTTTTATGATAAAAAAATATTTAATAACTTCAATAATTTTAGCAATTTTTTTAGGTTATGTTTCTTTTGAGAATCATTATAACAATTTTATTTCATTAGGATTACCTGCTTTTACTTATTTTCTTTTAATACTTTTTTTACATTTTCAAACAAAAAAAGATATAAGTTTTTTAATAAGTAAAACTGCAATAACTTTTTTTGGGATTTGGTTTATTTCATATACTTTGTTTTTTAATTTTCTCTAAATACATTTTAGCAGCTAAAATATGAGAACATTCTCTAGCTTTTAAAGAAAACCATTTACAATCGCAATTAAAAGATTTTTTTATTTTATCATATATTACGCTATGCTCTTCTTTTGAAAAAACTTTAAAATAAATTTTAGTTTCTGTTTCAAAATCGATTTTAATTTTTCCCTCTCTTAATATTCTTCTTGCTTTAATTTTTTTCCAATCGATTAGCATTATTAAAGTCAATTTAATTAACTACTAACTTCTTAATCCTCTCATTTTCTTGCCAGCAGATGTTAAACCTCTAAAAACTCTTCTAGTATGTTGTTTTTCGCAAATCCAATTAATATTTTTATCACTTTTTATTCTTGGATGATGTTTATCTACCATTATAACTTCAAACCATTTATATTCTCCATCTTCTCCAACATAGTAAGAATTTAAAACTTCTAAATTAGGATATCTTCTTTGTGCTCTTTCTTCAGCAATTAATCTTAAACTTTTTCTAGGAGTAAAATGTCTTATTCCGGCGCTTCCTGGTTTTTTACCATGTATCCACAAATATGCTCTTCTTGATCTTCCACCTTTTCTAACTCTCACTCTAACTATAACAAAACCTTGTTTTGCTTTATATCCTAATGCTCTTGCTCTATCTAATCTTGTAGGTCTTTCTACTCTAATTATTGCTGGCTGTTTACGCCATTCTATAATTTTTTTCCTAAGTAATTCTTTTCCTTCTTCACTTTTCCAAATTTTTCTTAATGCTTTATACAGGTTTAACATATATATTTTTAGAAATTAAATTAATTAATGCACCCGCTATTAAAATCTTTGGTTGGAGTAATATTGGCAATAATAGCAATAGGTTTAATTTTCAAAGGAATTCCAGGATTTCTAGCGCCTTTATTAAAAGAAGTAATAATAGTAATTAAAGGAGCTCTTCCAATAGCATTATTGTTGCTGGGCTTATTTATAGCATGGCTTTACTATGATGAATGGAAAATAGAAAAAGAATTTAAAAAAGAAGAAGAAAGAATAAAAGCTGAAGAAGAAAAGAGGAAAAGAAAAAAGAAAGGTTAAATGGGTGTTAATTTAAAAGAAATAGTAGAGGGAAAAGAAATAGAATTGCAAAGTTTAGCAAATAAATGGGTTGCTTTAGATGCTTATAATATTTTATATCAATTTTTAACTGTAATAAGAGATAAAGAAACCGGAGAGCCTTTAAGAGATTCAAAAGGTAGAATTACTTCCCATTTAAGCGGATTATTTTATAGAACAGTTAATTTTTTGGAAAATGGAATAAAACCAATATATGTTTTTGATGGTGAACCGCCAAAATTTAAAGAAAAAGAATTAAAAGAAAGAGTTGAAAAAAAAGAAGAAGCATATAAAAAATGGCAAGAAGCATTAGAAACTGGGGAAGAAGCAATTACTTATGCGCAAGCTGCTGCTATTTTAACAAAAGAAATGGTGGAAGATGCAAAAACTTTGCTAAAATTAATGGGCATTCCTGTGGTTCAAGCAAAAAGCGAAGGGGAAGCGCAATGCGCATATTTGGCTTCTAAAGGTTATGCTTATTGTGCTGCAAGTCAAGATTATGATTCATTACTCTTCGGAGCACCAATTCTAGTAAGAAATTTATCAATAGTTGGAAAAAGAAAATTGCCAAGAAAAGAAATATATGTTGAAATAAAACCAGAATTAATTGTTTTAAATGAAGTTTTAAGTAAACTTAATTTAACAAGAGAACAATTAATTTGCATTGGATTAATTTTAGGTACTGATTATAATGAAGGAATAAAAGGTTATGGCCCAAAAAAAGCTTTACAAATTGTAAGAGAATTAAAAACATTTGAAAGAGTTAAACAATATTTTAGAAACCAATTTGAAGATTATATAGATGAAGTATATAATTTCTTTTTAAACCCGCCAGTAGAAGAAAAAGTTGAAATAAAAATGCAAGAATTAAATGAAGAAGGGATAATAAAGTTCATGGTTGAAGAGCACGATTTTAATGAAGAAAGGATTAAAAATGCTATAGAAAAAATAAAAGAAGGATTAAAAAAACAAAAACAAACAACTTTGCAAAGTTGGTTCTTCAAAAAATAAAAAATTCATAGAAAATTCTTATTTTAGCCGGGGCCGGGATTCGAACCCGGGTCTGCGGGTTTCTTTTGATCATTAATCACAAAACCTGCAGCCCGCCGCGTGAAACCACTCCGCCACCCCGGCTGGCGTTTACATAATAATTATTGTCAAAATAACTTTATGAAGCCCC
>JAGDWU010000048.1:0-971 GCA_023256115.1 Candidatus Aenigmatarchaeota archaeon
ATATGCACTTCCAACTCTAGTAACTATTGTCTTAACTCCATAGTTTCTATATGTAAAGCATAATAATTCTGCAATTGCTTTTGTACATCCATATAAATTTACAGCTAATGGTAATGTATTTTCATTAATATAATCATTTCCATAGCATGCATTAAAACTTGAAGGATAAATAATAATTGGCTTTTTATTTGATTTTCTAACAGCTTCTAATATTCTTGCAATTGGTAAAATATTATAAATTAATGTAGTTAATGGACTATTATCACCAAATGGTCTATCTGCAAATCCAATTGAACAATCTATAATTAAATCAAAATTTTCAACATCTTCCCTTGTTATATCCAAACTTGATTTCCAAATATATTTAATATCTAAATTTTCCAATCTCCATGCTTCTTCTTTTCTTACAATATCCATTCCAACAACTTCAAAACCTTTATTAATTAATAAATTTACTAAGTTTGAACCCAATACTCCTGCAGCACCGGTAATTAGTACTTTCATGATAATATTGAATATTCAATTTTTCCATCTGGTAATAAAAATGAATTTAATTCATGTTTACAAACAATTTGACCCAAAAGCATTATTCCAAATCCTGCTTCTTTTAATTTTAAGCAAAAATCCAAATCTTCACTTACTTCCCTTTTTACATTACTTTTTTCCCATTCAATTCTATATTCAAACCATGGTATTAATCCTTTTTTTTCTAAAATATCAAAAACTTTCATATTTATTAATGCACAACCCAATCCAATTCCATCAACAAATGAAATTTTATTAAATAAATCTTCAAAATTTAAAGGTTCAAATAATTTTGGTTCACCAACATATTTATAAGCAGCTACATTTCCTTTTTTTGAAAAATATAATCCAGAAACAACTGGATAATTCCAATTTAACATAAATTGAATAACTTGATTAAATAAATAATATTTCCCATTTTCATATATACAAGGTATAATATCTGA
>JAGDWU010000048.1:981-2704 GCA_023256115.1 Candidatus Aenigmatarchaeota archaeon
TGAATCTAAAAAGAATAAATAATTTGCATTAACATTTCTTGCAGCTATAACTAATTGATTTCTTGCTTGTGAAATTAAATAATGCTTACTAACTAATACTTCAGTTTCATATGGAACATTTTTTAATATTGAAGAAAATGCTAATGCCCATTCAATACTTACTTTTTCCCTTATTGGAATTCCAATTACAATTTTCATTTTACTAAAACTAAAACAATTCCAGTACTACAATCAATAAACTTTATTATATCACCTTCTTTTATATTATATTTTTCCCTAATTTTCTTTGGTATTGTAATTTGAAAATTCCTAGTTACTTTACTAATTTCCATAATAGTAAATTACTATTTAATATTCTTCTACTTTTCCAGAAACAATTACTTCCGTTCCTTCTAAACAAATTGCAACTAAATTTTTATTTATAACTTCTCTATAAATATTATCTAAATAAATTGTTGAACTTGCAGGAATTGTAACTCTTAAAATATTTATTATTCCAGTACTTTTATCACCATCATATAAATTAACATTTCTTACAGAAGAAGAAGAATTTGAAAATATTAATTCCCTAACTATTAATTTTCTATTAGGACTTCTAATAAATACTTCTGTTAATCCAGTTCCAATTTGTGTTGCAGGAATTTGTTTTATCATTTTTCAGCTACATATGCACCAACAGGAACTGCAACATATTTTTCTGGAATTTGAGATAATTCTTTTAATACATATCTATATCCCATAAATAAAATTCTCGAACTTGATAAATTGTAATTTGTTGGATTTCTAATTATAAATGCTAAACTTCTATCTTCAAATTGAAATATTTCAGTTAATTTTAAAGTTGGGTCAATTTCTTCAATTCTTTTATCAATTACAAATTGAACTGCATTTGTTGTAAATCTACCAGCTCTTCTTGGTTGAAATACCCTAACTTCAATATCATCTAATAATTTAAATCTAATTTGTGCCAATTCATTTTTTGGCATTTCTAAAAATCCTTTTACTAAATCTGGAACTCCTGCTTCGCCTGTTACAATTTCTGACCCAGCTGCTATTGGACCAAAATCTTTTACATATATTGGTAATTGTTCAATATAAACAACTTTAAATGCCCTATTATCTGGTAATATTAATATATTTTCCCCTACTAAAGCAATTGGTTCAAATTCTTTTTTAAATATATATCTTTCAGACATCTCTCTATCTAATTAAATATAAATTTAATATTTAAATACTTTTCTAAAAAAATAAAAGAAAAGGTTATTTGCTAGAAATTATTTCACCTTTTGGCTCTACTACATATCCTAGCAATATTAGCTCATCTGTTCCTGTTGCTTTAGCATAAAAGTCAATTCTCATATATGTTCCATTTTCATACAATATTGGAACTTCAAATATTAATTCTCTATTCTTTATTGTTGATAATTGCTCAACATTTATAACATCCTTTACCCTTCCTGGTGCAGCTCCTTCACTAAATCTAATTAATGTTGTTAATGGGTCAGAAATTTTTGATTTTGCTCCATAAAATACAAATATTTTTGTTTGTGGAACTCTCATAGAAACTATTGTTGTCCATGAATTTGCTGTTACACTTTCGGCCCATCTTTCTGCTGGAAATCCTAAATCTGTTGCAGGTAATATATCTCTAACAATTGCATCTTCCCTTCTTTTTACTATCCCTTTTCTAACTGCTAAATCTAATAGTGCATCTCTTATCCTT
>JAGDWU010000080.1:0-1461 GCA_023256115.1 Candidatus Aenigmatarchaeota archaeon
TAGTAAAAAACTATTAAGAAAAGTGCCATTGTGGCTAATTGAAATTCATGGAAATCCTGATCTATTAATAAAACATTTTGAAAGTGCAGGATTTAAAGCAAGAAAAATTTATATTCATGACAAAAACATTACTATTTGGAGATTTGAATTAATAAAATAATTATGACAAAAAAATCAAAATTAAAAGAAATAATTATTCCAAAATGGATTGCTCATATTTTTTCAATTTTAATGATTTTAATATTTATTTTTATCCTTTACATTAACCAATTTGCGTCGCAAAAGGAAAAATTACCAACTTCTGCTTTAATTTTTTTATTTATCATATTTTTAATCATTATAGCTATATTCTTATTATCAGCTTATAAAGGTTTGCCTATTTATTATTTAAGAGAAAGAGCTACTCAAAATTAACTTCAAATATTTTTACTTCTGGATTATTAAAAACAAGCTTAAACAATTTCAAATCTTTTCCGTTAAAGAAAAACATTTTTGTGAATAAACTATTTGCAACATTCTTATCCATTAAAAATGCAATTCTATAACTTTCATCAATATATAACATTCCTTCAAAGCAATCTCCTAAAGCACCATATATGCTTATTGGTTTTTCACATTTTGCAACATCTACTTTTAATTCTCTTGTATTTAAATCATAATATGCAGTTTTTTCAATAGCATATTTATTTGCAAAATATGAAATTAATGTACCATTTCTATTTACAACGCTTATTTCCAATCTTCCTTGTTGAGTATTAGTAAAATAAACTAATAGCTTAATTTCATTTCCTTCAATTTTTACTTTTTCAGTATCTAAAACAAACAAATTATAAACATTTCCTTCTGCTTTTTTTTCTTTATAAAAATATTCTTCTATAAATTCTTTTTCATAACATTTTTGATTGTTTGGATAATATTCTCTTAAGCAACTTGCAAAATAATATGGCCAATAATATTTAAAAATTAAGTCTTGAGATGCAATAAAATAAATTTTTTTAATTTTTATATTGCAAATTGATTCATTAAAAAATGGAAATTCTTCTTTAACTTTTTTACATTGTTCTTCAGTTAAATAAGTATATTTTTTTAAAATTTCGTATGCTTCTGTTTCATTGCTAGTTGTTAATATTCTTCCCATATCCTGAATTCTAATATCATGATTATAAGGAATGCAAGATTGCCAAGAACAATGTGCACCATCTGCATGAACTTTTAATCCTGTATAACCAGCTATTATATGACCAGGATCCCACCATGTTGCAACTAATGTATTTTGATCACCATTTCTCTTCAAAAATTCTAATGCACTTCGCCAGTTTTCATTTATTTCCATTCCAGTCATTGCACTAGCTAATCTAACTGAATTATCTAAATATCCAAAAATTAAAGCATAGATAAAAACTGAAGCAAAAAATATTAGCATTATTCTAACAAAATCTTTCACATTTTGATTTTTTATAT
>JAGDWU010000080.1:1471-2646 GCA_023256115.1 Candidatus Aenigmatarchaeota archaeon
AAGAGACAGTTTATATTGTTATAAATTTCGATCAAAACTCTAAATAAATTTATAATTGTATAAGATGCAAAAATTGCTAAAGAAGTTGCAAAAAGTAAGCTAAATCTTATACCTTGAGTTATTAAATATAAACTTACTAAAAACCAAGTTATTAAAAATATTTCAATCATTTCAAGTTTTCTATATTTTGAAAATTTGTAAATTATTAAAATTGGAAATCCTATTAGAGAAATTATTAAAGGTAAAAATCCTACTCTGCTAGCAATTTCGCTAAATTGTTGAATTGGATTTATTATTTGTAATTCTGCAACTGAAATATTAACTAGTAATGCATGCTTTAATCCGCCTTTTAATGTTAAATATATTTGCCAAATTAAAGTAGAAAATGGTTTAGGTAATGAAAGAGGATAAAAAATTTTTTCTAAAATAAATGTAAAAATTTCGCAAAATATTCCAATTAAAATTAAAATGTAAAAAACTTTTATTGGAGCTTCTAATGCTTTAAATATATCAATTTTGGATTTTTTTGAAATGAGTGAAAACAAAATAGAAGAAACGAAAAGTAAAACCGAAAATGGTAAAAATATTATTGTGTAAACATAATAACCAGAATTCCAATTCCATGCAAACAAAATGTAAAATATAACTGCTAACAAAATGTAGGGCAAAACTTTTAATGTTGAAAAAGTTAAAGATTTAAAGTTTTTAAAGTTTATTTTTTCATATTTTTCAATTGCAATTAAAGTAAAAAATATTGTTAGATAAGTGTAAAAAACATAAACTACATCGCTATCTACATAGCCAGCCATTGAAACGCTAATAAATGCTGGACTTAAAGTTATAAGTAAGGCAGCTAATAATCCTGCTAAATTGCTATTAGTAATTTTTCTAGCTAACAAAAATGCTGGTATTGAACATAAAGCAGAAAAAGCTGCAATAAAATAAATACTAAACTTTTCAAAGCTTAAATTTAATAAAGGATTTAATACAATGTACCAAAATGCTATAAAGTATGGATATCCATCATGGCCAAAAGGTCTGCCAGGCGGAAAATAACTTAAAACATCCCAATCATTTGCTCGAAAAATTCCATGAGTATAAAAATTTTCAACTATATTTTTTGCGTGCCTATAAAACCACCATGGATCATAATCTAAAGGAATATCAACATAAGC
>JAGDWU010000096.1 GCA_023256115.1 Candidatus Aenigmatarchaeota archaeon
AAGCACTCTGCCTGCGGCGCAGCCCACGGCAAACACAAAAGCAAGGGGTGGTTTTATACCACCCCCACTTTTTTTTATTAAATTTATTTAATCTAAGATTTACTTTGAAAAATTACAATTAATTAATAAATGTTTTTTAGAATATCTTTTACTCATTAAATTCTGGTCAGATTTTATATAAATATTAAAAAATTGCCGTTATCACGATATTTTTTAATAGGATATAAACTTGACTTTTGAAATTTTGAATATTTGTAATTTAATTAGTAATCCTAAAAGAAAGGAGGTGAAATGTTGTGGGGAAAGGCAATTGGTATATAAAAATATAGGAGCTGCAAAATGCAGCCCCCTAAATTTATTTTTTTAATTTCTTCTTATATACATCATAAAGATAAATACCCATAGGCATCCAATATAATAAATAAATAAGAAGTTCATCTTCACTTAATTCGCCTTTTTCTGCTTTTTCTTCTATTTCTTTTTTAAACTTCTCCCATTCTAAAGATTTTTTACTCTTATTTTTATTATTTTGCACTTTATACCACCTCTCTTTCCAAAATTTAAGATTATTCCTATACTCTTGGTACCTGGATTTTTGAATTTTACTATTAATGTGATTAGATATAGTCTTTTATCATATAACAGCCTTTCAAAACTAATATTTAATATCTCATCTCCTTCATCATACATAATTCTTATAGCTTCTATATCTTTTAATTTCCAGAACCTGTTAGGTACTACAAGATAAAATTCAAGCTTAAGACACTTATTTATTATAATATTTTCTGGATAACTTTTTGTTATTAATACTGGATTTTTTAAAATTTGGCTATATAATTTAGCAACACCAATAATTTTTCCCATATTTTCACCTCCTTGAAGGGTGCATAATTATATTATATACACAAACTGTTTCGGACAACACGGACTCGTTCGGACATATTATTTATATCCGTTTTTAGTCAGCGTGAAATCCGTGTATTATCCGTGTACAGTCCATTTTGAATCCGTGTTTAGGCTGCATTTATGATATAATTTTTTTAATAGCCCCGGTAGCTCAATCGGAAGAGCAGGAGCGTTCTAAGCTCAAGGTTGGGGGTTCGAGTCCCTCCCGGGGCAAATTTAAAGATAAAATTAAGAGAGCCCATATTGGGCTCTCTTAGGAAAGGGTGGAGCCGCAATACGGGCCCAACCAACCCTTTGCCAATTAAATTATATAATATTAAATGTCAATTTTTAAAAATATAAATAAAGAAAAACTAAAAATAGCATTAATAATTTTTCTAGCTTCATTAATATTTTTTCAAATAGGTTTTTTATACGGAACAAAATTTTATGAACCTTGTGAAATAAAGATTTACAAAAATGGAAACAATTGAGAAAATATTAGATATATTTGGTAAATTTCTATTATTTGTGGTAATAATTTGGATTGTAGGTTATAAAATTTTTGTTAAAATCTGGGAGAAAATAACAATAGCTCCATGAAAAATTTGAATAGATTTATTTTAGGATTTTTAATATTTTTTGATGTTATATTTTTTTATTTATCTGTAATTTTATTAGTTTTAATTAGATATGGCTTAGATTTTGAAAATCTAATTACCCACATAAAGTCCTTTACAATTTTACTTCCTTTCTGGATTTTAATTTTTTATTCTAACAATTTATATTCTTTATATAGCAATCAAAAATTTTCAGTAAGAATATTTAGAAGTTTTATAACAGGTTTGATAGTTTCTGTTATATTTTTCTATTTTTATCCAGGCTTAAAAATTACTCCTAAAACTAATTTAATTATTTTCATAATTTTATTTTTCAGCCTTTTCCTTTTTTATAGAATATATTTTTCAAATAAATTTTTGCAAAAAATAAGACTAAATGTAATATTTATAGTACCAAAGGAATTAGAAGAAAAAATTAGACAAGATATTAAAAATTTAGAATTTGTTAATTTAGTAAATATTTTTAATAAAATACCAGAAAATGAAGAAGTATATAAAAATATAGATTTAATTGTAATTAGCAGAAAGATAAATGTTGATCATCAATTAAAAAATATTATTGAAAAATATGGATTTAGAATACCTTTTATGGAGCTAATAGACTTTTATGAAAGAAATTTAAATAGAATTCCCTTGGAAGAAATAGATGAATATTGGATTTTAAAAGAAATAATTAATCCTGAAAATAATTTTCAAGCATTTATAAAAAGATTTTTAGATATATTTTTGTCTTTGTTAATAGGTATTTTAAGTTTGCCAATTTTGCCATTTATTATTATTGGGATATATATAAGTTCGCCAGGTCCAATTATATTTAAGCAAAAAAGAATAGGTAAAGATAATAAAGAATTTACTTTATATAAATTTAGAACAATGAAAGTAAAAGAAGATTTAGGTATATGGGCGAAGGAAAATGATGAAAGAATATTTTTATTTGGGAAAATTTTGAGAAGATTACATTTAGATGAAATTCCGCAAATTATAAATATTTTAAAAGGAGAACTTTCTTTTATAGGTCCAAGACCTGAGCAAGTTAATATTACAAAAGAGCTTTCAGAAAAAATACCATTTTTCAATATAAGACATATAATACAACCAGGTATAACAGGATGGGCTC
>JAGDWU010000079.1 GCA_023256115.1 Candidatus Aenigmatarchaeota archaeon
TAAATCTAATATCTCCACAATCACTTCTTAATTTACCTGCAGAAATTAAACTTGCTGTATCTAATGTTATTAAAACTTGATAATCTATTAAAGTTTTTCCAGAATTTTCCTTAATAGTTATCGGTCTTATGTACTTCCAACCCTGCAACCAGTTAGAAGGTTTCTCAGGTGGTTTAACTTTCTCAAATGTTATTTTTTTTGAAACAAAAAATTCTTCAGAACTGATATTAATAATTATTACTGGTAGATTTCTTTCAATAGTAATGTTATAATTAAAATAAAAACCAAATTTCTTTAGCTTTCTTAAATTTTCTAAATAATACTCGAGGAAAAACTTAAATGTTTCAAAATCTTTTGAAATTGATTCAATTTTTTTAATTTGTTGCTCTATGACATTTAATACTAAAGCTTCGTAATGAATTTTTTTCTCTGCAACAGAAAAATAATATTGTCTTAATAGTGAAGATAATACTACTAAAGAAATTGCTATCATGACTGCTGTTAAAATATAGAATTGAGATTTAAATTTTGAAAACAATCGCATGCTTTTCATTTCCAATTTTAATAATATTTTTTTCATTTATAATTTTTCTTTTTATTAACTCTTCAACAATGTTTTTGCCAAATGCATTCAAACTATTAAAATCTTTTAAATATTTTTCTATTTCGCTACTTTCTACAAGAATTCCTTTATAAAACTCTTCTTTAATTTTTATTTTTATCCCATTAAACTCAAATTCTTTTCCAATTAACTCTTCATCGCATATAGCAACTATTTTATTACCAAATTTTTCATGTATTTTAATCCAAAATCTCATTCCCTTAAAATCTTTCTATATCCGCAAGCTAAACATCTTAAATATAAAATATTATTTTCCTCCTCTAAAACAGTCTCTGGCTTTTGACAAACTTCACAAATAACAAATTTATTTACATATTCATTAATTTTATTTTCAATAACTTGTTTACTTACATTTGCATTAATTATTAATTCATTACCCTCAAAATTAATTTGAACTCCTAAAATTCGAGAAAAAGTTTTCTTAAAATTTTTCTTATCCCTTCTTATAAAATTCAAAATTTTCTCAATATTTTTAATAATTGTTTTATTTCCTTTATACTCTATTTCTAACTGAGGTAATTTATATCTATCTATAGTTTCCACTTTTTTTGGTAGCTTTTCATATATTTCGTTTAACATTTCAATGTAGCTTTTCATATTACTTTATATTTATTTTCCACTTTTTGTATTTTACCTTCGTTAATTAAAATTTCAATTATTTTTTTTAAATCTATTTCGCTTATGTTAGTTAAAGCTGAAAGTTGAAAAATATCAAATGAATCTAAAGTTTTTGCTAAATTAATTATTTTTTCTTCAAGCTTTTTTTCGCCAAAATTTTTTAATATACAATCTAGCTGAATTTCATCATATCTGAAATGTTCTCTAACATAATCTTTCAGTTCATCATAATCTAATTGTGAATAAACGTCCTTTAAATATTGAATTATTCTTTCATTATTTTTTATTCTTTTCACTATTTGCATTTTAAAATATTTTTCAAAATTATGTTCAACTTTTTTGCAAATTTCTAGAACTATAAACTTTTCTTCTTCGCTAGATTTTATCTTGCCAATACAAAAAATCAAATCACCAAATTCTAAATCAACAATATTTAAAACTTTTTCTCTAAAAGCTTTAACTTTTATTGCCCCGCTTTCATCATTTAAAACTATAAAACCATAATTTCCAGAAGAGCTTAAAAATTTTTCTATTAATGTTCCTAAAACTGCTACCCTAACAATTTTTTCACCAAAATTTGTAATTAAAGATGATGGAATTTTTTCTTCTTTTTTTCCTTTTAAAATTATTCCATTTTCAATTTCTTTAATAAAAACAGGATAAATATTATAAATCATATTTTTCCAACAAATCCTGGTTTATGAGTTATTAATTCACCTGCAAGTTTCATCTTATTTAATATTTCTTCTGCATTATCAACCCCAGCTTGCTTTGCCCTATTTATAATTTCTTCTTCGGGAATCATATTTCCAAAAACTTTTTCAAGTTCATCAATTATTTGTCTTACTATTCTTATTTTTCCTCTTTGTGTGGCAGACATTCTACCTTCAGCTAAATCTATATCAATTGTTCCTAGCGTTGGGTCAAAACCAAATTGTTTTAGCGAGAATATCATTAAATTTATAGCTCTTTCTGCATCAATTTTTTCTACTTTATCGCTCAATCTAATTTTTGCACTAGCTGTTGCTAATCTAATTAAACCTTCAAATTGCCTTAAAGTTATTGAAACTGGTGCATTTTCTTTTGATTTTTCTCTTAGTTTTTTATAAAAATCGGCAATAACATTAAATGCTTCTTCAGTTAGTTTTGGTCTCAATTTTCTAGCATATGCAACAAATTTTTTTATAAAGTTTTTATCATATAAATTTTTTAGCTCTTCTTTTACAAAATACCTTGTTTTTTTAATATGTTCAATTATTTTTTCATCTTCTTCTATATTTGGAATATCTTTTAAAACAAATTTTAAATCAAATCTAGAAAGCAAAACTTCTGGAATTTCAATTTGTTCTTTTATTGGAATGTAAGGATCAAATCCTGTCTC
>JAGDWU010000081.1 GCA_023256115.1 Candidatus Aenigmatarchaeota archaeon
AGTTAAAAGAAGGTCATTTAGATTGGTGGATATTTAACGAAAAAAGAATTTTGGAAAAAACATTAAATTTTATTAAAAAATGATAAGAGAAGCAAAAGTTGCTGGAGAATTTTATCCTGCAAATAAAGAAGAATTAGAAAATCAAATTAAAGAACTATTTAAAAAAGTTAAAGCCAGAAAATTTGAATTTGAAGAAATTATTGCAATTGTTTCGCCGCATGCTGGCTATATGTATAGCGGAATTGTACAGGCTTATTCTTATTATTATCTAAAATTTTCAAAAGTTAAAAGATTTGTTATTGTTGGTTTGGATCATTACGGAATTGGATTTGAAATTTCAATTTTTAAAAAAGGTTATTGGGAAACTCCTTTAGGAAAAGTTGAAATAGATGAAGAATTAGCAAACGAAATATTAAAAGAAATAAAATTAGAGGAAAATGAAAAAAATTTTGAATATGAGCATTCTATTGAAGTTCAATTACCATTTTTACAGTATTTATTTAAAGATTTTACTTTCGTTCCAATAATGATTTCAAATCAAAAATTAGAAAATGCAAAATCTATTGCAAACGCATTAAGAAAAGTTTATGAAAGAGAAAAATTTGTTTTAATTACAACAAGCGATTTAAACCATTATGAAGATTATGAAACAACAAAAGCAAAAGATAAATTAGTAATTGATGCTATAAAAAAGTTAGATTCATTAGAATTATATTCAAGAATATTAAAATACAACATTTCTGCTTGCGGTTATGCGTGCTTAGCAACTTTTATAGAATTTTCAAAACTTTTAAATGCAAAAGTAAAGTTTTTAAAATATATGAATAGCTGCGATGTAACAAAAGATTTTTCTTATTGTGTTGGTTATGTAAGTTTTTTAAGTTATAAATGAAGGAAGCAATTCTTTATAAAAAAATAAATGAAAAGGTGCAATGTTTAGCTTGTGCTAGAAAATGTATATTAGAAAATGATTCAATAGGATTTTGCGGAGTTAGAAAAAATATTAATTCAAAACTTTATTTATTAGTTCATTCTTTGCCAAGCGCAGTTCATATTGATCCGATAGAGAAAAAGCCATTTTATCATTTTTATCCTGGTTCTTTAACATTATCTATTGGAACAAATGGTTGCAACTTTGCTTGCCCATATTGTTGCAATTACGATTTAAGCCAAAGAAGAATAATTGAAGGTTTTGATTTTCCGCCAGAAAAGGCAATAGAAACTGCAAAAAAAGAAAATTTAGATGGTTTTAGCTTTACTTATAATGAACCAACAATTTTTATTGAGTATGCCTATGATATTGGAATTCTGGCAAAAAAGCATGGATTTTATACAAATTTTGTTTCAAATGGCTATTTAAGTGATGAAGCAATAGATTTAGCAAAAAAATTTTTAGATGCAATTGTTGTTGATATTAAAGGTAATTTAAATAAAGACCTTTACTTAAAACATATTAAAGTTCCAAATCCAGAAAAAATTTTAGAAAATTTAAAAGTTTTAAAAGAATATTTCCATGTTGAAGTAACTGATTTAATAATTCCAAAGTATGGAGATGATTTAGAAGATGCAAAAAAACTTTTGAATTTCATTTACGAAAATGTTGGAAATATTCCAATTCATTTTTTAAGATTTTTTCCAGAATACAAGTGGATAAATTTAGAATCAACAGATTTTGAAATTTTATTAAAACACTACAATCTTGCAAAGGAAATTGGATTTGAATATGTTTACTTAGGAAATGTGGGAAATGAAAAATATGAAAGCACTTATTGCCCAAAATGTGGAAATATTGTAATAAAAAGAATAGGAATTATGCTTTTAGAATTTAATTTAGATGAAAAAAATCGATGTAAATTTTGCAAACATAAAATTCCAATAGTTGGGAATTTAAGCAAAAATTGGAGAAGATTTTTCTTTTATTAATTTTATGAAAAAACTTATAGAAGAGAAGTTGAAAGAAGTAATAGATCCTGAAATTGGATTTGATGTTATAAGTCTAGGGCTAATTTATAATATTGAAGTAAAAAACAAAAAAGCCAAAATAACAATGACCCTAACTTCTCCTTTTTGTCCTTATGGATCTATGCTAATTGAAATGGTTAAAAGAAAAGTTGAAGAGTTAGGATTAGAAGTTGAAATTGAACTAACATTTAATCCACCTTGGAGTATTGAAAAAGCAAGCAAAAATGTAAGAAAAAAATTGGGACTTATTTAATTTTCTAATAGCTATTAATGATTGTTGAAGTTTTAAAATTTATTATTTTCTTATATTTGCTTTACATTTTTTATCTTTTACTTAAAAAAGAAGCAATTTATATTCCAACAGAAAAATGGAAGATTAGAAAAATGTTAAAAATTGCAAAAGCAAATAAAAATGATATTTTGATCGATTTAGGTAGCGGAGATGGAAGAATTTTATTTATTGCAGTTAAAGAATTTAAAGTTAAAAAAGCAATTGGAATTGAAAAAAGTTTTTTTCTTTTTTTAATTTCCAAAATTTTGCAAAAAATTTTAAAAATAAAAAATGTTGAAATAATTTTTGGTGATTTTCATAAGATAAAATTTGAAAATTTTAATCCAACAATTATTACTCTTT
>JAGDWU010000082.1 GCA_023256115.1 Candidatus Aenigmatarchaeota archaeon
AACAAATAAGAGATAATGCAAGAAGAGCTGACTTGTTAAATTTTGTTTCTATTTTAAATGTTTCTTATAGGGAATTACAAAAGAAACTTTTTGTTGAAAACATAGAAAATATGGGAAATAAAATATACTTAAGTTTAAAATCAGAAGACTGCCTAGGATTAGTTAGCGATAAAACAATAATATGTACCAGGAATCCTTCAAGCATAATTGAAAGTTGGTTACCCATCAATTTCCCTAATTTATTGTATATAAAATCAACAAAAATCGATCCCTTAAATAAAGGTGATTATTTTTATACTTTTGAACTTACAGATCCTGCAAAGCTAAAATACCGCTTAACTGCTAAACTAGAAACCACAAAAGAATATTTAATAGTAGAAGGAGAACTAGGAGGAACTTTTATAAGTATTACAACCACAACAAATCCAGTTTATATAGCACAACTCCCCCCCATCTGGTGGTTATCAATCTATCAGCTCTTCATCTAATCCGCCTCCATCTGATATCTATCCTCCTCCATCTAACAATTATCCTCCCTTATCATCTTCTTTGCCACCGTCTCAAAATACAAGTACACCCTCGACACCACAAAATTTTAGAGCTACTTATGTTTCAACTAATACTATTCAAGTATCTTGGGATAGTTCTTGGAATGCAAATAATTATACATTAGATTTAGCCTATGACTCTAGCTTTAATAATATTTTGAACAATGTGACAACTGCAAATTTAAATTATACATTTACTAATTTAACTCCCTCAACCACCTATTTTATAAGATTAAAAGCAAATAATAATTATGGCAGTAGCGGATATACATCAATTTCTGTTACTACACTACCAATAGGATATACGCCTCCAACATATACTACCTTTTTAAAGGGAATTCGTACACCATTGGAACCTTCTTATTTGTTGCCCGTAAAAATTTTTAATCTTGGTAATAAAATACAGATATTTACAAGAGCTAATTATTATGAATGGGTAGATAGAATAGGAATTTTTAATTTAGATACAGACGGTAATTTAATCGAACCTACGACAATTATTGGAGTTACAGGCACTTCCGAGGACGCAGCTTATTTTACAGATGTTTTGTTAGAAAATAGTGAATATATTGGAACAGGTATATTTTATGATGCTGTAGTCACTACTACTATATGTAATGAAAGCAATTCATGCAGTTATTCATTATCTAACATATTTTTAGGTAAGTTAAACAGTCAATTAAATTTAATATGGGTTAAATCATTAGGAATAGGAATTGAAGGTAATTATATACCTATATATTGCGAATATGAACCTGGAGGTTTAAGGTACCTTTGTGGCTATGATCCTAATTCTGCTGATATTTTGTATTATGAAGGTATAAATAAAATTATAAAAGATCCTAATTCTATACTTTTAATAGGTTCATTGGAAGTTACAATAGCTAAACCTCTAAAAGATCCTCGTGAATATTTAAGTTATAGATATCTCTTGATTGTAAAACTTGATTTAAATGGGAATTTAGTTTGGGCTAAAACAATATCTTTTCCTGGTTATGAAAGGTCTAATGCTTATTTTTTAACATTTAATGATGGTATAAAAATAGACAGCTATTATTATTTAGTGGGTGAATTTGTGGATACACAAAGCACTCAATGGCCAGATCCATTTCATGCTCGAGACGGATTAGTTGCAAAAATTGATGAAAATGGAAATGTGATTTGGATAAAAATGTTTAAGTTAACTGACGGAGTTGATACATTTAATAGAGTTATAAAAATGTTAGATAACAATTTGGTTATAACAGGAGTTTGTGCAACCTCTGCAGGTTATAGACCTTGTTTAATTAAAATAGATCAAAATGGTAATTTAATAAAATCAATAGCAATAATTCCAATATTTCCTGCGTTTCCAGGTAGTGCTGGGGGGCATGATTTAATAATAACTAATGATATGAACTATGCTATGATAGGAGGAGGAGCAAGTGGACCAGTTGTTTTCGCTAAATTTGATTCTAATTTAAATTTACTAAATACTACAATTTTTAGAGTTGGGGAAGATGAATGGACCAATAGGATAATAGAAATTAATGGAGGTTATATAGCCGTTGGTGAATTTAATAATGCAGCTCCCTTTGAATGTGTAATAGGTCCTTCGGGGACAGCAGGATTATATTTTGCAAAATTAAATAATTTAGGATATTTAGAAGGATGTGGATGTACCGCAACCACTTCTAATCCTGTTGATATTACTAATAATGTTCAAATATATACAAAAACCTTTAATGTGAATAATTATGATATAACTAATTATGTTTACAACTTTGATCTATCAATATTTGAAAAGAAGACAGGAGTTGAAACAAATATAACTCAATATTGTCCTTACACCGGAGGAGGCTATGGATTTATTTATAGACCCAATATAATATCGACCAACATAATTTCAACAAGACACAATAAATATATGAATTTAAAAATTCCGCAAAATATATACTCAAATATATTTTTATTAATAAGTCGTTTATTTAACACAAAATTTTAAATTTTAATTTTTTAAATAGCATCAATAAATTTGTAATAGTGGATAACTGCTCTT
>JAGDWU010000088.1 GCA_023256115.1 Candidatus Aenigmatarchaeota archaeon
ATCGCACCGCTTTTCTTCAAGTCTCATAAGCTGCATTTAAAAACTAGTTCTAAGCGCATGCTTATTTGAATTATCAACAAATTTCTTTCCTACTTAAAGTTATAATAACTATCTTTGTCAAAAATTAAAAGAAAATTATTTTTTAACTTTTGTTTTTTTGTTTGACGAATTTTTATTATGTATGATGCAATAACTGTAGCAGTAGATGAAATTTGGTTAAAATCTGAAAGAGTAAAAAATAAACTTATAAAGCTTTTAGCTAAGGATATAAAAAATAGAATTAAATCAGAAAAAATAAAAATTGGAAGAGGAAGAATTTTTATTTTTGATTATAAAAATGAATGGATTAATATTTTAACAAAAACATTTGGAATAAGAAAAATTTATGTTTGCAAATTTTGCAAATCAGAAATAGAAGAAATAAAAAAATTGGCATTATCTTTTTTAAAAGATTTTAAAGGAACTTTTAAAGTTGAAGTAAATAGAGTTGATAAAAAATTTCCGCTAAATTCACTTGAAATAGCTAAAGTTATTGGAAGCTATATTTTAGAAAATAATCCAGAATTAAAAGTTAATGTTAAAAAGCCAGATAAAAAAATTTACATTGAAATACATAAAAATTTTACATTATTATCAGATAAAGAACTAGATGGTCCTGGAGGATTACCTTTAGGAGCTGAAGGAAAAGGATTAGTTCTTTTTTCTGCTGGAATAGATTCGCCAGTTGCAGCATATTTAATTGGTAAAAGAGGTTTAAATTTAGATTTTCTTTTTGTAAATATTGCTGGTAAAAGTTATTTAAATTTTGTTTATAGAGTTTTTAATAAAATTAAAGAATATTTTCCATATTCAAAGCTTTTTGTTTATGAATTAGATATTGAAAAATTAATGCAAGTAAGAAAAGGTTATAAACAAATAATGTTTAAAGTTATACTTTATAAAATTGCGGAACAATTTGCAAAATTTAAAAATTATGATATAATAGTTACTGGCGAATCATTGGCTCAAGTTTCTTCTCAAACATTAGAATCAATAAAAGTTTTAGATGAATTTATAAGTATTCCAATTTTAAGGCCATTAATTGGCTTTAATAAAGAAGAAATTATAAATTTATCAAAAAAGATTGGAACTTTCGAAATAAAAGCACCAGAAATTTGTCAATTAGAAAAACATCCTACAACAAAACCAAAAAAAGAAATAATATTGGAAGAATTAAATAAAATTAATATTGATTTTGAAGCCGAAGCTAAGAATATTAAAGAAATTGGTGAAAAGGATTTAGAATCGATAAGCGAATTTTTATTTAGCTTACCTAAAAAAGATGAATTATCAATTGTTTTTGTTGATGAAATAGAAAAGATTAAAATGGAAAAAAGCAAAAAATATCTTTTTATTTGCAAAACAGGAGCTTTAGCTAAATATTTTGCTGAAAAGTTTAGAAAAGAAGGTTTTGAAGCTTATTATTTAGATGAAAAAACAGCAAAAAGATTAGGATATATTTAGCTATTTTATAATTCTAATAGTGAAGTTAATTACATATAGTAGTTTGCGCCAATATTAGCTCGAGCTTATGTTGAAACTGTTGTTGATTATGAAGCAAATACTAACAGCAATATTTGTTTTTGTGTGTAATAGAGTAGCAATCTCAATAGCATGTAGATTTTGGTATTTTTTTCAAATCCAATAATAGCTGGTGCTGTAATGGTATTTAGTTCTGTTTCTGTTGTTTCAAATTCATTATTAATGAAAAGATATAAACGAAATTTTAATAATTTTTTAAATAAGTTATGAACCAAAAATTTTCTGTAGCAGAATTTGAAAGAAAAGTATTTAAAACTATTGAAAAGTATAAGCTAATAGAAAAAAATGATAAAATTTTTGTAGCTTTAAGTGGTGGAAAAGATAGTTCAGCTGCTTTGCTTGTTCTTAAAAGGTTTATAGAAGAAAAGAAAGTTAATGCAGAACTATATGCTTATCATATAAATTTAGGATTTGGATATTCAGATAAATTGCAAAATGATGTGGAAAAAATTTGTGAAAAAATTGGAGTAAAATTGTATGTAACAAATTTAAAAAAAGAATATAATTTAGATATACTAAAAATATCAAAAATAACAAAAAGACCGATTTGCTCTGTTTGCGGATTAGTTAAAAGATATTTAATGAATAAAATTCCTAGAGAATTGGGTGCAACAAAATTAGCTACTGGACATCATGCAATGGATTTTTTAATTATGTATTTTAAAAATGTTATAAATAATAATTTTGAATGGAATTTTAAAATTTTACCAAAATTAAAATCAGAACATAAAAAACAATTAACAAAAATTAGGCCGTTAATTTTTGTTTATCCAAATGAAAATAAAGAATATTGTAAATATTTTGAAATCCCTATAACAGAAATTAGCTGTCCTTATTCGCCTAATGCTTGTTGTTATTTAACAAAGAAACAAGATTCAAAAATATTTGAAATAATTAATTTTTCAAATGTAGTTTATGAAAATTTTGGAATTAATTTTTTAAAATCAATTATAAATTTTAATAAAAAATTTTCAAAAAATATTTCAAAAGAA
>JAGDWU010000030.1 GCA_023256115.1 Candidatus Aenigmatarchaeota archaeon
TATAAGTTTTTCTTCTTTTTTGGGAAAAAAATAGCGAAAAAATTATTAAAAATGTTGTTTTTCCTGTTCCTGTTGGTGCTAAAATTGCAAACGATTTTCCTTTTAAAGCTTTTTTTGCCCAAAATACTTGAGCACTCCAAGGATTTTGATTTAAAGCTTTTTTAAAAAACGAAACAAATTTTTTTAATTTTTCATTTTCTTTATAAATGTATCTATAATTCTTTAAAGTATTAAATTGCTTTAGTAATTTATAAATTCTTTTGTATGCATTTTTCGTTTTTGGTTTAACTATTTTAACAATTTCTTCAGTGCTTAATGGGATACATTTTCTGCAAGGCAATCCTAAATTTAATCTTTCATAATCAACTTCGCTATCACAATTTACACACGAATTTTTATAGATTATATTCATAAAAATTTTAAATACTTTGGTTTTAATATCTTAATATTTATGAGACATAACTTGTTAGCTGATGTGCTATCAGCAATAAAGAATGCAGATACTATTGGAAAAAAAGAAGTAATAGTTCCAGCCTCAAATTTAGTTAGAAATGTTTTAAATGTAATGAAGGAATATGGTTATATTGGAAATTTCGAATTTGTGCCAGATAATAAGCAAGGATTATTTAAAATAAAGCTTTTAAATAAAATTGTTGATTGTAAAGCAATTAGCCCAAGATTTAGTGTTAGATATAAAGAAATTGAAAAGTATGAAAGAAGATTTTTACCTGCAAAAAATGTTGGGATATTAATTTTAACAACTTCTAGCGGAGTAATGAGTCATATAAAAGCAAAAGAGCTAAAAATAGGCGGAAAATTATTGGCTTATGTTTATTAAACATGGAATATAGAAGAGAAATTGAAATTCCACAAAATGTTGAAATTAGGATTGAAGGAAATAAAATAATTGCTAAAGGTCCTTTAGGAGAAACATCAAAAGAGATAAAACACGTATTGCTAAATAAGGAAATATTTTTTAAAGTTGAAGGAAACAAATTTATTGCTTATTCTACAAAAAGCAAAAGAAAGCATAAAGCAATGGTTGGAACTATTATTGCGCATGTTAGAAATTTAATAGATGGAGTAACGAGAGGATATAAATATGTAATGAAAGTTGTTTATTCTCATTTTCCGATAAAAGTGGAAATAAAAGAAGATAAGGTAATAATAAGAAATTTTCTCGGCGAAAGAACTCCAAGAATTGCAAAAATTGTTGGAAATGTTAAAATTGAGTATAAAGAACCATTTTTATATGTTAGGGGAATAAACATTGAAGAAGTTGGAAACACTTGCAATAATATTGAGCAATGCTTAAGAAAAAGAATTACAAAATTTGATAGAAGAGTTTTTCAAGATGGAATTTTTTTAATTGAAAAAGGATATGAATCCTAGAGATTTACCAGAATTTAAAAGAGTTTTGTATGGAAGTTTAAAAAGGTTAAAAGGTAAGTGGAGAAAACCTAGAGGAAAACAAAACAAGCAAAGATTACATAAAAAAGGAAAGCCAAAAGTTGTAAGAGTTGGTTATAAAGCACCTAAAGATTTAAGATTTTTACATCCAAGCGGATATTATGAAGTATTAGTTTATAATGTTAAAGATTTGGAAAAAATAAATAAGGAAAAGGAAGCTATTAGAATTGCTTCTTCTGTAGGAAAGAAAAAAAGAGAAAAAATAATTCAAAAAGCTAAAGAACTTGGAATAAAAATTTTGAATGAATGAATATAGAAAAAATAATATTGATAATAATAATTGTGCTAACAATATTACTTTTAATTTGGGATTTAGCAACTTCTTACTTTAAAATTTGTAATGATTACAATTGCACATATGTGAGATCAATTGATATATTTCCTTCTTTAAAGTAAAGTTATGCCCCCGTCGTCTAGCGGCCTAGGATGCGAGCTTCTCGGGCTCGAGACCCGGGTTCAAATCCCGGCGGGGGCAATTGAGTAATTTTAATAAAGTTGTGATAAAAAGCTATTAAATTTTACACTTTTAAACTTTAGTGCAATAGTTCAAGCAAAAAAGTTATCATAACTTTTTGGATAACTTAAAATTTTTTGAGTTATAATTTCATTGCTTTTCGTTGCTAGCATTGTTACATATCCTTCTTTATAAGCTAAAGCGTTTGATAATTGACAAGGCAAAATACCGATTATGTCTCTAACATAAGCAAGTTTTCCATCATATATACCATAACTCAAATATTCAAATGGCATCTTTTTTAATCTTCTTTCGATGAATTCTTCAAAGAACATTCCTTCTTTTTGAGCAATCTTTTTTACATATTCTCTATTTATTATTTTAAGGTCCCTTCCTTCAGGAATCGCCACAACTTCTCTTCGCCAATAGGAAAGAGCAAAAGGATTAAATAAAGTTTCTTCAGGATTTTCTATCTCAATAAGTCCGTTATCTACCTTTTCTCTATACTTTTCAATTATTCGTTTTGGAATGTTTTTTGAATTTGGTTTTATATTATATAACTTTTTTCTAATATCTTTTTCATCAAACTTTTCTTTTTTTATTCCTGAAAGAAAAACTTGAGCTTCATAAAG
>JAGDWU010000008.1 GCA_023256115.1 Candidatus Aenigmatarchaeota archaeon
GCAACATCAGACAACGAATTATTAAGTGAAAAAAAATTAGAAGTAATATTTACGATAAAAGAATTTGAAAGTGTAGATTATTATATTGTTGCCGATTATGATTTTTTAGCTCCTAACAATTTGCTTGAAGATACAAAACACAAACTTATATTTGTAGTAAAAAATTTAAATACTTTCATTTTTGATTCATTAACATTAAACTATCCAACAAAAAATGAAACAAAAAACACATATTCAGTAAATGGCAATAATTACACTTTTGAATTTGAAGTTTATAGCCCATTAATTTACAATGATTCAAACATTACGCAAGACATTTTTGCTAACTTTACTTTAAAATTTATTGATGTAGATAATAAAATAATAACTTACAACTATTCATTAAAAGAAACAATTTACAATTTATATCTTTACAATTGCTCAACTCCAAACACATTAAAAATTAGTGTTTTTGATGAAGAAACAAGAAATGCAATAACAACACTTAATTTTAGCCTAGTCGACATAATGTATTGGAAAAATGAAAACGATAAAGTTTTTAAGGCTTTCGAAAATGCATTAGCATTTTGCGTTTATCCAACATGGATTAATAGCTATACGGCATTTATAAATACAATAACGTTAAGAAAAGATGGCTATACACTAACAGAATACTATGCTTATAACACTATGCTTTTAAATAATCAAACAAAAGAAATTAGTTTATATATGTTGCCAACTAGCGTTGCAAGTCCAATTAAATTTACTTTACCGGACCAAAACTATATTATTGCAATTGAAAGAAAATATAACACAAATTTCGTTTTTGTAAAATCAACAAAAAGTGATTTTAATAAAAATGCAATTTTATTTTTAAGACCTTACGACATCTTTTACAGAATAACAGTTTATGATGATAAAGGCAATATATGTTTTCAATCAGACGAATTCAAAATTGTAAGTTCAGAATATTCAATAAGAACATGTACAGCAAACGTATCATTACAATTTCCAAGTGTTTTTGATTGGAAAAATGTAGTTGTAGATTGTAGATATGAAAACAACACAGAAATGTATATATGTGATTTTTACAGTATAGATGGATTAAACCACAACGTTACATTAATAGCATATAGATATGTCAGACCTTTTGGATATGAATTTTACGCATCAAATTCAACTTATGCCGTAAGCGGCTCAGTATCTCTATATTTACCGGGCAACACAAACTACAAAATTATCGGAATAATTCAATCACAATTTGATTATTTCGAGAAAATATTAGAAAAAGTTAAACTAACATTAAATCCAAACTATCTCTTTTTCTTAATATTCTTTTACATCATAGTTTTTGTAATAGGCATTTACAATCCAATCATCGGCTCAATTATTTTGATTTTATCAAACGTTTTATTAACAACACTAGGCTTAGCAACATGGGATATAGGCATTTTATCAACAATTATAATTTTAACAGTATTCGGAATAATATCATTATACAGAAGATAATATTATGGGAGTCAAGGAATTAATTTTAAGCCTAGCAATATTTGTATTCATATTTACATTAGGTGCAAGTTTTGTAAAAATGTTTGATGTAAATGTCAAATTACCAGACGTTATAGAAAAAAACTATGCAAATATGACACAACAAGTTAAAACATTAGAAAACGAAATGAAAAAACTAACTAATTCAACCGAAGCCCGAAACATATTTGAGGCATTTAAAGAAGGTACTGAAAAAGTTGCCGCATTTTTCGGTTTAATTGCCGCTGGCGGCAGTATAGTATTTAACACTTTCTTTTCCTTTCCTTTAATTTTAATTGATACAATTAATTATATTGCATCACAATTACAAGTTCCACCAATTGTAATTGGAACATTCATATTTATTTTAACGGCATATTTTGTATTCAAATTGATTGAATTCTTCTTAGGTAAACCACTATGAACTACACAAACATTACAGACATATATTCATTTTTGTATGAAATAAATGCCGAACTATACGGATTTTTACCTTTTGGAATATTATTGCTTTTATTTGCTATCGGATATACAAAAGCATTAACTAGATTTCCTCCATTACAAAGCATTTTTATAACACTATTATTTTTATTACCATTAACGGCATTATTTGTCGTTATCAAATTATTAGATGCTCAACATTTAGTTTTATATCTACTCTTATTAGGCATTTCAGCAATTTTATTAATAGTAATTAAATAATATTATGGAATTGCCTGCAGTAATTAGAGGATTCACAATTTACGTACCCAAAGAGCTATATGAATCGGCAAAACAAAAAGGTTTTGAAATACCTCAATGGCAATATTATACAGTTCAACCAATCCCAATGAAAGAATTTAACAAACTTGGAAATTTTGAATATATAGCATTAAAACCTGTTGGAATGAGTTATGAGCAATATCAACAAGCAAAACAACAAGCAATTCAACAAGCAAAGGCTCAAGGAATTCAAAAACCATTAATAACAGAAGAAAAAGTTTCAGAAAAAGGATTAGAATTTAAAATAACCGAAAGAAAGGCATTAGAAGAGC
>JAGDWU010000078.1:0-1628 GCA_023256115.1 Candidatus Aenigmatarchaeota archaeon
TTATCAAACAATTTATGTTTATTATGGAAATCCAAGTGCAACAAGTTTAAGTAACTTCCAAAATACTTTTGATCGTTTTTTCACTGACTTTTCCACAGATCCTAACACAGATGGAAAATGGATAATATATAGAACTTCATTAGATACAACTAACGAATGTAATTGGGATTCAAATAATAAAGTCTTTTACCTTACAAGAGCTGTGAATGGTAAAGGGTGCATAGCATTTATAAATTTGAGAGGTTATCCTATTAAAGTAAGTTTTAGATTTTTGGCTGGTGGCGGTTCAGGAGCAGATGGTTTAGCTTTTGCATTTGATAAAGATATAAAACCTTATGAAAATTATAAAAGATCTTGTGCTGGTGGTTCATTAGCTTTAATGGCTTATGATGGTGCAAATTGCTATTTTTCTGATGGTTGGGCTTTAGAATTAGACAACTGGTACAATGGTGCCAATGATCCTTCAGCTAATTATATTGCAATTGCAAGAACTAATGCTTGGAATGGAGGATATCCTAGACCCAATAATAATTATTATAATACTCGAGCTACAGAAGATAATGCTTGGCATAGTATAGAAATGTTTATTGCTCCAGATTATAGTAGTGTAACTTATGTAAAACTTGATGGAACAACAATTTTATCAAGTATTCCAATATCTAAGTTAAATTTTGGATATTTTGGATTTAGCAGTGCTACGGGTGGATATAATAATAATCATATAATCGATGATGTGGAAATATATTACAGAAAATATGCTAATCCAGAACCAACAATAACAATAGGAAATGAAGAAACTATTTGAAACCTAATATTTTTAAATAAGGTAAAAATTCACTCTTTACTTTTTTAGTTGAGCACAATAGTTTTTCTGCTAATTTTTTATACTTTTCTTTTTCTTCTTCTCTTAAACTTTTTGTTTGAGCTAAAATTTTTAATATGCTTGGTGGTCTATATTTCGTAAATTTTCTATACATTTCTTTTTTTGCTAATGCAATTCCAATTGTCATTAAATCATTCATATAAACTAAAAATCTCCAATATTGTCTTAACATTATTCTTTTTCTAAAAATATCAGCTTTACTTAATGCATCATAAGCTTTCGCAACTTCTTCAATTTTTTCATATTCGTTTGCAATATTTTCTTCAATCCAATAAAATATTTCATCTGGCTCTAAATCTAAATTTGCTATTGCCATTTTAGCAGCTAATGCACTTTTTGTTTTAAAAATAATTTTTAATGCTTCAAATATTGTTTGCTCTCTATCTCTATATCCTAAAACCTCTAAATCCTCTCTTTTAACATAACTTTTTCCAGCACACACTATTTCTAAATCATTTATTGCCCCTCTTAAATCACCTTGATTTCGCTGAGCAATTTCCCTAACAACTTCATAATCATACTTTATTTTTTCTTTTTCTAAAATTTCTTTTAATTTTTTTTCGATATCAAAAACGCTTAACTTTTTAAACTCAATCATTTTAGAAATTTCTCTTAATGGTTTAATTTTTGGTTCAAATGGGTCGTTTGCTGTCATTACAATTGGATAAGTAGATTCATTTATAATTTTTAATAACTCTCTTACCCCGCCCAAGTCTTCCCTACTTGCAATTCCATCTACTTCATC
>JAGDWU010000078.1:1638-16824 GCA_023256115.1 Candidatus Aenigmatarchaeota archaeon
AATAGCTTCTCCCAAAACTTTTCTTATCATAGCATAGTTTCTTTTATCGCTAGCATTTAATTGAATTAATTCTAAATTGTTATCTTTTGCAAAAGCTTCTACAAAGCAAGATTTGCCAGTACCTGGTGGACCATAAAGTAGTGCTGCACTTCCTTTTTTCCAATTTTTATACCATTCAAAAAATTCTTTTTTTGCCTCTTCTTGATTCACAAAATCTTTTAAAGTTTTAGGCCTATATTTTATTATCCACATTTATTTTTTCTTAGCTAATAAAGATATTTGAGCTAATAAAGCAGTTAATTGAATTAACGGATCTCCACCTTCACTAATTCTAAATTCGTATTCCCCAATTTTTTCAATTAATTCAATTTTTTTATCTTCTGGCAAGTCTAATTTTAAAGCTTGTCTATAAATTTCTTTTATTAAATCTTCTCCAGCTAAACCTTCAACTAATATTTTTTTCTGTAATAATTCTCTTGCTTTTTGAAAGCTTGTTACATCTCCTTTTAATGCTAAATTTAGGATTTCTTCAATTTCTTTTGGCTTAGCTAAAGAAGCTGCTTCATAAACATCATCTGCAGTTATTTCTCCTTTTGCAATCGCAGAAGCAGCTTGTAATAAATTTGCAACTTTTCTTAAATCACCTTCGCTAATTGTTATTATTGCATTAATAGCATCTTCACTTATTTTTAATTTTTCTCCTTTTACAATTCTATCTATAAATTCTCTTTGAGCTTTTTCTGGCAAAGCTCTAAATCTAAAAACTGCGCATCTTGATTGAATAGGTTCAATTATTTTGCTGCTGTAATTACAACACAATATAAACCTTGTTACAGAAGAGAAATCTTCCATCATTCTTCTTAATGCTTGTTGAGCTTCGTTAGTCATTGCATCTGCTTCATCCATTATAATTAATTTGAATGGTACATCTCCAACAGCTTTTGTTCTTGCAAACTCTTTTACTTTTCCTCTTATTACATCTATCCCCCTTTCATCTGACGCATTAAGTTGCAATACATTTGCTTTCCAATTTTCACCATATAACTCTCTTGCTATTATGAATGCTAACGTAGTTTTTCCAGTTCCTGGCGGACCAGCAAAAAGTAAGTGCGGTAAATTTTTTTCTTTTAAAAACAATTTAATTCTTTCTTTTACATGTTCTTGATCTATAAAATCTTCAATTAATTTTGGTCTATATTTTTCTGCCCAAACTTCAAATTCTTTTGGCATAAAATATTTAGCAACATTTAAATAAATTAATAAATTATTATAGGCAAAAGCTACATTGGCGGCCAAAGCGGGCAGGAACCACCCGTTCCCATTCCGAACACGGAAGTGAAACTGCCCAGCGTACTCCCGAGTACTGTGGCGCATGCCACGGGAAAGGGAGCACGCTGCCAATGTAGCTGCTAAACTCTTCTTCCTCTTCTGCTTGTAACTCTCATATAGCCATGTGGAATTGGGGTTACATCTTCAATAATCCCAACTTTTAAACCACTCTTAATTAAAGTTCTTATTGCTATAGGCGCTCCCAAACCTGGCAATTTTCCTCTTGGCGAATTTCCACCAGCACCTCTAACTAAAATGTGCACATGTGTAACACCTTTAGCTAATGCTTCTTCAGCAGCTTTCTTTGCAGCTAGCATTGCTGGATAAGGTTTTCCACCTTCTCTATCTTTATCTGTAAACATTTGACCAGTATATCTTGCAAAAGTATAAGAGCCAGTTAAATCTGTTATATGAACAAATGTAGCATTTTTAGTACTTAAAATTCTAGCTAATCCCCATATTGGAATATTTTCCTTTTTTTCTTCTTTCTTTTCTTCAGTCATTAAATATATTTGTTTATTATAAAAATATGGGAGTTAGGGTAATAAAAGAAGAAAAGGAAAAACCAAAAAAAGAGGAAACTGTTAAGGAAAGAAGAGAAAAGGAGATAAAAGTAGAGAGACCAATAGTTAGATTAATAGATAGCGATATAGACGGTAGATTACCAATTAGAAGAGCTGTTTGGAATGTTACTGGAGTAGGCTTTTCTTATGGAAATGCTGTTGCTAGAGTTTTCGAAGAAGTAACTGGAATAGATTGGAATTTTCCAATTGGTAATTTGGATGATGAAAAATTAAGCATTTTAGAAGATATAATTAAAAATCCTCAAAAATACAATATACCGAGCTGGCTTTATAATAGAAGAAGAGATCCATATGATGGAAAGGATTACCATATTGTTGGCGAAGAGGTAAAAATTAAGGAAAAGTTTGATATAAAAAGAGAAATAGAACTCGGAACATATAGAGGTTGGAGACATAAATTAGGCCAACCTGTAAGAGGCCAAAGAACTAGAAGTCATTTTAGAAAAGGTCAAACAGTTGGGGTACAAAGAAAGAAACAATGAGAAGATTTAAGAAGAAAAGAGTAAGTTATTTGAAAAGATGGGATAAAGCTAGAATTCAAAAAGAGAAAGAATTAATGAAAAAATATGGTTTAAGAAGGAAAAGAGAAATTTGGCGAGCAGAATATATAGTAAGAAAATATAGAAGGTTGGCAAGACAATTAATTGCTAATCCTAATGAAAAAATGGAAAAAGAAATTTTAAATAAACTAAATAAATTGGGAATTTTAAATGCAGAAAAAATTGAAGATGTTTTAAATTTAACAGTAGAAAACATTTTAGAAAGAAGATTGCAAACAATTGTTTATAAACTTAAGCTTGCAAATACATTAAAACAAGCAAGACAATTAATTGTTCATGGTCATATTGAAGTTAATGGAAGAATAATTAGACAACCCTCTTATTTGGTTTCTAAAGAAGAGGAAAATACAATAAAATTACTTTTGGATCCAGCTAAAATTGGTTTGAAAACTCAACAATGAATGTTAACGATATAGTTTATATCGATTATATTGCAAAAGTAAAAGAAACAGGAGAAATAATAGATGTAACAAATGAACAAATTGCAAAAGAGCTTGGAGTATATAATCCAAATATAAAATATGAAGCATTACCAGTAATTTTAGGAAAAGGATTTATAATAAAAGGGTTAGAAGAAGAATTGCTAAAAATGAAGGAAGGTGAAGAAAAGGAAATTGAAATTCCACCAGAAAAAGCTTTTGGTAAAAGAGACGAAAATTTAATAAAAATTTTTAAAGAAAAGGATTTTGATAAAAATGTTGAAGTTGGGCAATACATAAGAATTGGTAATTTTGTTGGAAAAGTTATAAGTAAAAATTCTGGAAGAATTTTAATAGATTTTAATCATCCACTTGCAGGGAAAACTTTAATTTATAAAGTAAAAATTGTTAAAAAAGTTGAAAATGACAAAGAAAAAATAAATGCAATATCTAAAATTTTATTTGGAAAAACTTTTGAAATTGAAGAAAATGGAAATGAAATAAAAATTTTTGAAAATGAATTATTACCAGAACAAAGAGCAAGCTTTTCAAATTTGATTTTTGAAACAACAAATTATAAAAAAGCAATATTTATTTCCAAATTCGAAAAAAAGTAAATATTTAAAATATTAATTATTATGGCAATTAAGCATTTAAGCGAAGGAGAACCAAAATTTAGCGAAGTTGATGAAGAGTTAAGAAAAATTGTTGAGCGAAGAAAAACACAAATAAAAGTTGTTGGTTGTGGCGGGGCAGGAAATAATACTATTAGCAGATTAATGCAAATTGGTATTGTTGGTGCACAAACTATTGCAATTAATACTGATGCAATGGATTTGCTCTATACTGATGCAGATATTAAAATTTTAATTGGTAAAGAATTAACAGGCGGTTTAGGAGCTGGAGCAGATCCAAAAATTGGAATGGAAGCTGCAAGAGAAAGTAAAGAGGAAATAAAAAAAGTATTAAAAGGGGCAGATATGGTTTTTATAACAGCTGGTCTTGGTGGCGGAACTGGTAGTGGGTCAGCTCCTGTAGTTGCAGACATTGCAAAAAAGCTTGGAGCTTTAGTAATTGCTGTCGTTACATTACCATTTTCAATAGAAGGTAAACAAAGATGGGAAAATGCTATTTGGGCTTTGGAGCAATTAGAAGCAATTGCAGATACTACAATAGTTATTCCAAATGATAAATTGCTTGAATTAGTTCCAGATTTATCAATTGCAAATGCTTTTAAAGTTGCAGATGAAATTTTAATAAACGCAGTTAAAGGAATTACAGAAATGATAACAAAACCTGGCTTAGTTAATAGAGATTTTGCAGATATAAGAAGTGTAATGAAAGATGGTGGACTAGCAATGATTGGAGTTGGTGAAAGTTCAAGCGAAAATAGAGCAATTGAAAGTGTACATAAAGCTTTAAATAATCCTTTATTAAGTGTAGATTTTTCTAAAGCAAAAAGTGCATTAGTTAGCATTGTTGCTGGGCCTAGCTTAACAATGAAAGAAGTTGGAGCAATTTTGGAAAGCGTTAAAAATAAGCTTGGTGACGAAAATAAATTTATTTGGGGTATTCAAATTGATAAAAATCTTGGAGAAACAGTTAGAACTACTGTAATTATTACTGGCGTAGAAAGTCCGCAAATATTAGGTTATAAAGAAGAAAAAGCAAAAAAAGAAAAGAAATACAAAAAGCAAATCGAAAAAGAGCTTGGAATAGAGTTTATTGAATGAAAAGAATAATAGAAAAAATAAAAGAATTTATAAAAAATTCTATTCATATTCTTAAAATAAGCAAAAAGCCTGAAAAAAAAGAAATTATTAAATTGTTTTTTATTGTAATTTATCTAATAATTCTTTTTGGATTAATAGGTTTTATATTTTATTTTATCTTTTTGTTTTTCAAAATATTATGATATTTGCAATAAGAACTATCGGAAAAAAAGAAGAATTAGTAGCTGAAATGATAAAAAATAAAGCAATAGAAGAAGGGTTAAATGTTTATTCAGTATTTAAAATAGAAGAGCTAAAAAATTATGTTTTTGTAGAAGCTGAAGAAGAAGATTTTTATTTATCTTTACAAGGAATTCCATTTATAAAAAAAGTTATAAAAGAGCCATTTAAAATAGAAGATTTTGAAAAATATTTTGCTCCAAAGAAAGAAGAAATAGTAATTGAAGTTGGTGATATTGTTGAAGTTATTGGCGGACCATTTAAAGGGCAAAAAGGTAAAGTAACTAAATATGATAAAATAAAAAACGAAATAACTATAGAATTATTAGAAGCTGTTATCCCTTTACCAGTAACTTTAAATGCTAGCATGGTAAAAATTGTTGAAAAGAAAAAATGAGTGATGTAGAAATTATTGAAATATTAGTTGAAGGTGGAAAAGCAGCTCCAGGACCAACAACAGCTCCAAGGCTTTCTGCACTAAAATTGAATATTGGAGAAATTTTTTCAAAAATAAACCAATTAACAAAAGAATTTGAAGGAATGGAAGTGCCAGTAAAAATAATTGTCGATAAAGCAACTAAAAAATATGAAATAGAAATCGGATTACCGCCAACTTCAAGTTTGCTAAAAAAAGAAGCTAATGTTCAAATAGCTAAAATAACAAAGGAAGAAGCGGAAAAAGGTAAAAAATATGTTGCCGATATTAGTTTTGAAAAAGTATTGAAAGTTACTAAAATAAAAGAAAAGGAATTAGATGGAAAAACATTTAAATCAAAACTATTACAAGTTTTAGGAACTTGCAAATCTTTGCATTTTACTGTTGATGGTAAAGATCCAAAAGAAGTAATTAAAGAAGTGAAAGAAGGAAAATATGATGATATTATAAGCAAATATGAAAAAAGTTGATTTATTTGAAATATTTTTTCTTTTTTCTATTATTTCTTATTCAATTCTTGCATTTAAGGTTAGTATAAATTATTTACTTCATTTATCTTTATTTTTATTGTTGTTTTTATTTTATTTGGAAGTAAAAGATATAAAAAAGAGCATATATAAGAATAATGATAGCAGAGAAAACTATAATAGAGAAATTAAAGGAATTGAAGGAGAAATCAAAGAAGAGAAAATTTATTCAAACAGTTGAATTAATAGTTGTTTTTTCTCAAAAAGTTGATACAAAAGACTTGAAATCCAAATTACAATATATTACTTTACCTTACTATGAAAATTCTAAAGTTATAGTAATTAGAGAAGTAGCAAAAAAAGAAAATGAAATTAGCATAAAAGAAATAGAAGAAATGGCAAAATCAAAAAGATTACCAAGAAAATTTGCTAATAGTTATGATTTTGCTTTAGCTGAGCAAAAATTGTTGCCAATAATTGGTAAATTAATTGGAAAATATTTAGCAGTTAGAGGTAAAATGCCGATAGCAATTAAAGATGAAAAAAAAGTAGAAGAGGAAATAGAAAAATTAAAGAAAAGTGTTAAAATAAATATAAAGCAAAATCAAATTCAATTAAAAGTTGGTAAGGAAAATTTGGAAAATGAAAAACTTGCCAAAAATATTTTATCTGCAATAGAGCAAATAATTAGTCAACTACCAAGAAAAGAAAGAGACATAAAAAAAATAATGATAAAATTAACAATGTCAAAACCTGTAAAATTATACTAAAATTATGCTAACTAGAGAAGAGAAAGAAAAAATAGTAAAAGAAATAATTAACATATTTAAAACATATTCTACAATTGGTTTTGTGGATTTTTATAAGTTAGGAACTAGAGAATATAGAGAATTAAAAAAAGAACTAAAAAATAAAATTAACTTTGAAATAAAATTTTTCAAAAGAAGTTTAGTATTAAAAGCTTTAGAGTTTCTAAATAGAGAAGAACTAAAAAAATATTTGCCAAATCAAGTTGGTATTTTGTTTTCCAATGAAAATCCACTTAAAATATATAAGGAAATAAAAAAGGTTTATAAAGAAAGATTTGCTAAGCCTAATGATATTGCAGAAGAAGATATAATAATTAAACCAATGATTACTAATATCCCAGCTGGCCCATCAATTGCAGAATTTCAAAAATTCAAAATTGAAGTTGGAGTTGAGCAAGGAAAGATTGCAATAAAAAAGGAAAAATTGTTAGTTAAAAAAGGGGAAAAAATAAGTAGTGAAATAGCTAGCATTTTACAAAAACTTGGAATAAAACCGATAAAAGTAAGATTAAATTTAACTTGTTTAATTCAAGATTCTATAATATTTCCAAAAGATGTTTTAGAATTAGATGAAGAATATTATTCAAATGAGATTAAAAAAGCATTTTTAACTTGCTTAAAAATTTGTGAAAAAATAGAATGGTTTAATATTTATAATATTAAAAACTTTATAATAAAAGCTAAAAGAATTAAAAATGAAATTTGCGAAAAAATAGAAATATTTGATAAAGAGAGTTTAGAAAATTCTATAAAAAAACATATTTTGATTGCAGAAAAAATAAAAAGCCTTTTAAATATTTAAATGCTAAATATAAAATATGAGCATTTATGTGTATGCAGCATTAATGTTGCATGAAGCAAAGAAAGAGATTAGCGAAGAAAATATAAAGAAGATTTTGCAAAGTGTTGGAATAGAAATAGATGAAGCCAAAGTTAAAAGCTTAGTCGAATCTATTAAAAATGTAAATATAGATGAAATAAAAGAAAGCGCAATTTCTTTTGCTCCTGTTCAAACTCAAGTTCAAACACAACAAAAAGAAGAGAAAAAAGAAGAAAAGAAAGAGGAAAAGAAAGCTGCCGAAGAACAAGCTGTAGCAGGATTAAGCGCATTATTTGGTTTCTAATGCTTGAAGAATTGTGCGGATTAATAAAAGATGAAGAGTTAAGAAAAAAAGTTGTCGAATTCATAAAAAATTTAAAGCTATCGAATCCAAATTTTTTAAAATATAAGCAAGAAAAATTTGAAAAAACATTTATTTATTTTTCTACAAATCCTTTTAAAGGCTTTGCTAAAAGAGATTTAGTAACCCATACAAAATTTGTTGTTGAATTATGCAATAAAATAGCTGATGTAATAGAAGATGTTTGGGGTTTAAAAGTTAATAAAGATGTTTTAATAGCATCTGCAATTTTGCATGATATTATGAAAGTATATGAGTCATCTAATTTAAATGAACATCCTTTATTAGACCATGCAACATTAGCTATTTCTGAATTATATGCAAGAGGTTTTAATGAAGAAATTTTGCATGCAATAGAAGCAACATCAAATAAAGAGCCCAAAACATTAGAAGCTTTTATTTTAAGTGCTGTAGATAATTTTGCGAGCGTTTTAGAATTTAATTTGCTGCCAAAAGAAGAAATACATAAACATAAAGAATAAACGTTAATAGTAAATAACATATATTAATAATAAAAAAATATAATTATGAAAACGAAAGCAAGAGTTCTTGTTAATGGTATTGGAACAGTAGGGAAAAGAATTGCTCACGCTATAAAACTTCAAAGTGATATGGAATTAGTTGGGATAGCAGACGTTGCTCCAACACCAACGCTAAAAACTGTTTTAGAACCAAAAGGATTTTTGTATGGAACTAGATTATATGCAAGTAATGATCAAGGATATGAAAACTTAAAAAAAGCTGGAATGTGGGTTGAAGGGAAATTAGAAGATTTATTAAGAAATGGAGCAGTAGATATAGTAATAGATGCTGCTCCGGAAGGAATAGGAGCATTAAACAAGCAATTGTATCAAAAATATGGAGTAAAAGCAATATTTCAAGGCGGTGAAAAAGCAGATGTTGCAGAAATGAGCTTTAATGCAATTGTGAATTATGAAGAAGCATTAGGAAAAAATTATGTTAGAGTTCCTAGTTGTAACACTACTGGCTTAATAAGAAGTTTGTCAGCAATTGATTTTAACTTTGAAATAGAATATGGTTTTATAGCATTAGTAAGGAGATCTGTTGATCCGCATGAATACAAAAAAGGTCCAATAAATGCAATTGAATTTGACTTGCATGTTCCATCACATCATGCACCAGACGTTAAAACAGTTTTAAAGCATTTAAATTTGTTTTCGCTTGCAGTAAAAGTACCAACAACATTATCGCATGTGCACATTGTTGATTTGCTAGTAAAAAGAGAAACAAGTTATGAAGAAGTTTTAAAGGCATTTGAAAACCAAACAAGAGTAATAACTTTAAGTGCAAAAGAATATCCAGCAACTAGTGTTGTAATAGAAAAGTTTAGAGATTATTTAAGGCCTAGATATGATGTATATGAGTTAATAATTTTTAAAGACTTAATAAATGTTGATGGTAAGAGAATAAGATATGTGCAACAAGTTCATCAAGAAGCAATAATTGTTCCAGAAAATGTTGATGCAGTTAGAGCAATGCTAGAGTTAGAAAAAAATAAATGGGAAAGCATAAGAAAAACAAATGAAAGTCTAGGAATAATTAAGTAACTTTCCTTTTATATTTTTTATGAAAGAATTTTTTGTATTAGATGATTTTGATTTAAAAAATAAAAGAGTTGCTATTAGAATTGATTTAAATAGTGATTTTGAAAATGGAAAACTATTACCAAATGAAAGATTTGAAGCTTATTCTAAAACTGTAAAAGAATTAATTGAAAGAGAGGCAAAAGTAATAATTTTGGCTCATCAATCTAGAAAAGGTGAACCAGATTTTGTTAGTTTAAATCAGCATGCTGAATTATTTTCAAAATATGTTGGTTATAATATTGAATTTGTTAATGATATAATTGGAGAAAAAGCTAAAAAAAGAATTAATGAATTAAAAAGTGGCGAAGCAATAATGCTAGATAATGTAAGATTTTTGGATGATGAAGATAAAGAGAAAAGTATTAATGAACATGCAAATTCAAGTTTAGTAAAATTTTTATCTCCGCTAATTGATTTTTATGTTTTGGACGCATTTTCAGCAGCTCATAGAAGTCATGCTAGCATTGTTGGATTTGCAACAGTAAAGCCAATGATTGCTGGTAGAGTTATGGAAAAAGAAATAGAAAGCGTAAAAGAAGCAATAAAACCTTTAGGATTAAATGTTTGGATTGTTGGAGGTGCAAAAATAGATGATTGTATTAAAGTTTTAGAAAAAATGTTTGAAAGAAAACCAGAAAGCATTGAAAAAGTATTGACCGGCGGATTATTAGCTGCTTTGTTTTTATTAGCTAAAGGATACAAAATTGGAAAAACTTATGAATTATTAGAAAAAAAAGGATATTTAAATTTATTAGAAAAAGCAAAAAAATTATTATCTTTATATTCAAAAGAAATAGAATTGCCAATAGATGTTGCAATAGAAAAAAATGGAAAAAGAAAAGAAGTTCCAATTGAAAAAATTCCAAACAATGCATTAATTTTAGATATTGGATCAAAAACAATTGAAAAATATAAAAAAATTATTTCAGAAGCGAGAAGCATAATAGTTAAAGGTCCTATGGGAAAATTTGAGCAAGAAGGATTCGAAATTGGGACAAAAGAAATTTTAGAAGAAGTAGCAAAAAGTGATGCATATTCTTTAATTGGTGGTGGTGATACAAGCGTTGCAATTGAAAAATTCAAAATTCCAAAAAACAAATTCAATTACATTAGCGTAGGTGGCGGGGCATTAATTACTTATTTAGCAGAAGGAACATTAGTTGGAATAGAGGCTTTAAAAATTAGCTATTCTTTATTTAGGAAACCTAAATGAATGAAATAAAAAGTAAGCTTAATAGATATTTTAAAATATTAGAGGGTAAAGAGCTTGCAAGATTTCAAATATGTAAGAAAATAGAGTGCGAAAAAGATTCCAATTTAATAAAACAACACAAAGAAAAAATAAAGGAATTTTATGAATTATTAAACGATGAAAAAGTAAAAAAGCTTAATAATGCAAACTATTCATTTTTAGATTTAAAAATTGATATTGCTAAAAAAATTTTAAAAAAATGTGTATTTTGTGAATGGAAGTGTAAGGTAAATAGATATAAAAATTTTGGAATATGTAAAGTTGGAAAAGATATGCTAATTTCTAGCGAATTTTTGCATTATGGCGAAGAATATTTTTTTGTTCCAAGCCATACAATTTTTTTCATGGGTTGTAATTTTAAATGTCAATTTTGTCAAAATTATTCTATTTCGCAATGGCTTGAAAAAGGAATTAAAATAAATGAAAAAGAATTAGCAGCAAGCATTGAAATAAAAAATTCTAAAAATGTAAATTTTGTTGGCGGCGAACCAACTCCATATCTTTACCATATTTTAAAGACTTTAAAACATGTTAATAAAAATGTGCCAGTTATTTGGAATTCAAATTTTTACTGTAGTAAAATTACCATGCAATTATTAATTGGAGTTGTAGATGTTTATTTACCAGATTTTAAATATGGAAATGATGAATGTGCATTAAAATATTCAAAAGTTAAAAATTATTTTAAAATTGTTGCAAGAAATCATTTATTAGCAGCAAAAGATGCTGAAATTGTAGTTAGGCATTTAATTTTACCAAATCATGTTGAATGCTGTAGCAAAAAAGTTTTAGATTGGATAGCTAAAAATATAAAAGATAAGGCAATTGTTAATATAATGGATCAATATTATCCTTGCTATTTAGCTTTTAAATATCCAGAAATTAATAGAAGAATAACCATTGAAGAATTTGAAGAGGTTTTAAATTATGCAAAATCTTTAGGTTTAACATTTATTTATTAATATTTATGCAATATAGCGAAGGATTAAAAGTTTCAATCGAAGAAAATTTAAAAAGATTAAAAAAATTAAGAGAACTAAATATCGAACCTTATCCATATGAATTTTTAGGAAGAATTGAAGTAAAAGAAATTTTGGAAAATGTTGAAAAATATTTTGGAAAATGTGTAAAAATAGCTGGAAGAATTTTGTCAGTAAGAAGGCATGGTAAATTAATATTTTATGATGTTTATGATGAAGGGAATAAAATTCAAGTTGCAGCTAGTTATGACAAACTAAAAGAAAATTTTGAGCTTGCAAAATTGTTAAAAAGAGGAGACATAATTGGGGCAGAAGGTGAATTGGGCAAAACTATAAAAGGCGAATTAACAGTTTTTGCAGACAAAATTTATTTGCTAACTCCAACACTAATCGATTGGCCAGATAAATGGTTTGGCATTGAAGATATAGAAGAAAGATATAGGAAAAGGTATTTAGATGTTTGGTATAATGAAAATTCTAGAAAAACATTTGAAATAAAAGTAAAGGTAATTGATTTCTTTAGAAAGTACTTAAAAAATCTTGGTTATAAAGATTTTTCACTAGAAATTCCATTAATTCAGCCAATTTATGGTGGAGCATATGCAAAACCTTTTATTGTTTATGTTAATGATTTAAAAGAAAATCAATTTTTAAGTATTAGTCCAGAAATTCAGCTAAAAATATTATTAGTTGCAGGTTTTAATAAAGTTTTTGCAATAACAAAAAATTTTAGAAATGAAAGTATAGATGTTACTCATAATCCAGAATTTATTGGTTTTGAATTTTACGAAGCATATGCAAATAGAGATAAAATGATGGAAATAGTTGAAAATATGATTTATCAAGCGGCTTTAGAAATTTTAGGAACATCAAAAATAAAATTTAAAGATTATGAAATTGATTTAAAACCGCCTTGGCAAAGGATAACAGTTTATGATGCATTAAAAAAATATGCAAATTTAGATGTTGAGAAAATGAGTGATGAAGAAATAAAAAGTGAATTAGTAAAACATGGAATAACTTTAAAAACAAAAGAATTTAATAGAGGCTTAGCAATTGTTGAGCTTACTGAAAAATTAGTTGAAGATAAACTAATACAGCCAACATTTCTTATTGAACATCCAATAGAATCTACACCGCTTTGCAAACCAAGTAGAAAAGATCCAAAATTAGTGGAAAGAGCAGAAGCATACATTGCTGGAATTGAAATTGCAAATATTTATAGCGAATTGAACAATCCAATAATTCAAAATGAATTATTATTACAACAAGCAAAAATGAGAGAGCTTGGATTTGAAGAAGCGCATGAATATGATAAAACATTTGTAGAAGCTTTGATGTATGGAATGCCTCCAGCTGGTGGAGTAGGAATTGGGGTTGAAAGGGTTGTACAAATATTTACAAATAATTATAGCATAAAAGAAGTAATGTTCTGGCCAATGATGAAAAGAAAAAATGTAAGTGAAGCAGTAGATATATTGACAAATTTAACTTCAAAATAGTTTAAGATTAAATCTTCAAACCTTTTCTTTTTAATCCTTTTTTAATTCTTTCAACTTCCATTATTTCTCTTAATTTTTTAGCTATTTCTTTTTCTTTTTCAATTTCAGCCTTTAAACTTATTAAAGCAGTTAAATAATTACTAAAAATTTCAAAAGGTGATTCATGCCCTCTAAAATAATTATGAACAGCACCATCTGGATAACCTTTTAAAGATAAATAATAAAGTAAATCACTTTGAGTTAAATATTTGTATAATTTCTTTAATTTTTCATTTTCATTTTCTTTTAAATCCTCTTTAAGTTCTTTTAATAAGTTAAATATTTTAAATTGCAATTCATTACCTAACCAAGCACTAACATCTTTGCTAACATCAGCCCAAGAAATTGTTGAAAATTCGAATACATCAAATTCTGCTATTGGCTCAATTTTATCTATAACATCTTTAAAATTTACAAATTTTAAATGTTCATATTTTAGAATTTCATAAGGCAAAGCTTTTAAAAACCAAAATATTCCACTCTCTTCCCAATAATGTTCGCCAAATGTTTCAAAGTCAATATAAATATTAATAATTTTTCCAGGAGTTGCAGCCAGCCAAGCAGCATATTTATCAGCTGTTAACGGCCATTCGCTCCAATCTCTAGAGCCAAATCTAAATGCTATATCATCGCTTAATCTATAATTTCTCAAAAATATTTTTATTCTTTTGTTAAATGGTTTATCATTTTCTCCAAATGATATTCTAGTATAAACAAAATTTGGACTTCTCCATTGTAAAATTCTTTCTGCACCTTCTGTTACTATTGCTTCAAATCCTAAATTTTCAACTTCTTTTGCAATTATGTTATTAAAAATCATTTCTGTATTAACAAATGTTTTAGGTTCTTTTTTGGATAAGCTTCTTATCAAATTTTTGCTTTCAATTACTTGTTCAATAAATTCTTCTTTATCTTCAAATAGACTTACAAGAGAATGATAATATGTTTCGGCTAAAACTTCAACTTGTTTATGTTGCATTATTTGAACAAAAATTTCAAATGTATCTTTATCATACATTTCTGCTTGCTCTATTACAGTTCCGCTAAAACTAAAATTTACTTTAAATTCTTTGTATTTATCTAAAAGTTCTAGAATTATACTACCAGCTTTTTTATAACACTTATTTGCAACCCTTAAAAAAATTTCCTTATTTTTTTGATCATCAAAAAAATTGGAAAAGTCTGGAGAATTTAAAGGTATATTCTTTTTTAGTCTAAATGGTTGATGTACTTCAAAAGAAAGAGTTATATAAGTCATAAAATAATATATCTTCTTTAATAAGTTTCCACACTTAAATCTTTTATGATAGTATTAGAAAAAAATTTTGATAGACCTTACTTTTTGAAAAGTGGTAATTGTTTTTTTTCGAGATTTGCAAATACTATGTTCAAAGAAGAATGGAACGGATTATGGATGAAAAATTTTAAATTTATTGATTATTTTGCATTTAAAATAAACAACGAATGGTTATCTTGGGAAAATATTGAGAAATTTGTTTTTGAAGAAAAAATAGCTAAAAGTTATTTTAAATTAAAAGATCAAAAAGTAATTGAAAAAATATATTTGATTCAAAACACTCTTTTTATTGAAGTATTTTGTGAAAAAGAAAGTGAAATTTTAATAGAAATAGGAATAAATTTTAGACATTTTAATGAAAATAAAGAAAAAGAATATAAAATAAAAAATGATGATAAAGTTATTGTAAGTTATAATGAAAAATTTTTGTGTTTAACTTCTGAACCAATTGGAAATATTACAAATTATTTTTATAAAGAGCATTATCCATCTCAAAAAAGATTTAAAATATTTGTGGTTTGGTATAAAGTAAATTCAAATCAAGCAAAATTTAAAATTTCTGTTGGAAGCGAAATAGAAGCATTATTCCCAAGCGAAAAAGAAGAAGAGAAAACTTATTTTGAATTTTATTGCGATGATAATAAAATTACAGAGCTAGCAAAAATATCAATAGAAAATATTAAGTTTTTAATTTTTGATTCTGAATTTTTTTCTGGTTTACCATATTCACCGTTTTTCGAACCAAAAAAATTTTTGAAATCTATAGATGGAA
>JAGDWU010000051.1 GCA_023256115.1 Candidatus Aenigmatarchaeota archaeon
TTCAAATCCCTCCCACCCCATTTTATTTCATATATTTATAATTCTAATGATTATGGGAAGAATAAGAACTTTACTAATAAAGAAACTAGGAAAAAAATATTTTGAAATGTATAAAGATAAACTTACAACTGATTATGAAAAAAATAAGTTAATTTTAAAAAGTTTAATTTCTATAAAATCCAAAAAAATTAGAAACAAAGTTATTGGCTATATTACAAAGTTAATGAAATCTAAAAGCGCTTAATTGCCAAAAAAACATTTTTATTATCGATTATAAAAACTTTTCCATTACCAAGTAATGTATTATAAATAATATCAAAATTTTCAAAAACCAAATCTTTACTAATAATCAATGTATCGATAATTCTCCATTCAGCTAAATTTTTTATTTCTTCTTTATTTTTACATATCTTTTCTTCTTCAATTTTATAAATAAACTTTGGTATTTCTTTTGTTTTTTTCACATTTTTTAAATATTTAAATATTTCGCTTTCTAATCTTTCAAAAATTTTTATTTTTTGGCCAATTTTTAAATTTTCTGCATGATAACCTTTTTTAAATCTTTCATCTATTTCAATAATTTTTCCTTTAAATCTATATTTTCCATCTTTAAATTTAACATCTTCAACTTCAATTTTTGCAACTGTTTCTTTTCTTTTTGTTTTTATTAATCTACCTTCGCGTAAAATAAACATATTTCTAACTATTTTCGTTTCTATAATCTTTCCTTTTAATAATCTAGCAAGCAGTGCTATTTCAAATTCATTTTCTATTTCTGCTATTGTAGCTTTCTTTTCAAAATAAAACATAATATTATGAAATCGCAAGAAAGAATAATAGATGAATTTGCTTTAATATTAATTGGAATTTTAATTATTTTTGGTGCTTTAATTCAATTCTTTGGAACTAAAGGATTTATAAAGGAAAATTTAACATTAAATTATTCTTTTATTTCTTTTGAATTAGATTCTACAAAAAGAATTTGGGAGATATATAAAGCAGAAAATGTAGAAACAAAAAAAAGTTTAATTAAAGAAAAATGTTTGCTAGTTCCAATAGAAATAAAAAGGCCAGAAACTATTGAAAAAATAGAAATAGAGCTTTATCCAAAGCAAAATGTCGAAATTTACGCAATTTATAACAAAAAACCTGAAATAATTTTAAATGAAATAAGAAAAATAACAGGTTTAGAAAGCATTAAAATTTGCCCAAAACACGAAGCTTCAATACTTTTCCAAATTTATTTGTTGCTAATAGTATTTGTTTTTGCAATTTCATTCTTTCTTTTTCAACAGTTTCATAAACTTAGAAATTTTATAATTGCTATTTCAGCAATTTCTCTTCTAATTTTACTAATTTTAATAACTTTGGAAGCAAAAAGAGAAACTAAAATTATTTTAGAAAACATAGAAATAAAAGCTATTTTTATTTCAAAAGTATTTAAAGAGTTTACATTTGAAATTCCTAGCACAGATTTTAAAAGAGCAATATTAAGTTTCGAAGTTTTGCCATTAATAAATTCTGAAAATTTAAAAGTCTATATTAACGAAAATGAAATAGTTAACAAAAAATATTTTAGTAAATATTTAGAGGTAATTGATGTTTCAAATTTTTTGGTTTTTGGCAAAAACATTTTAAGGTTTGAAATTGAAGGAGTTTCAAGATACAAAATTCAAAATATAAAACTTATGATAACTTATTAATGTTATTAGAAGAAATAGAAAAATTAATAAAAGAAAAATTCGGAAGTTTAAATGAAGTTCAGAAATTAGCTATTCCTAAAATTCTAGAAAGAAAAAATGTTGTAATAAGCTCGCCAACAGGCTCTGGAAAAACGGAAGCTGCATTAATTCCGATTTTTAACGAATTGTTAAAAAATAAAATTTCAATTTTTTGTCTTTATGTCACTCCTTTAAGAGCATTAAATAGGGATTTGCTATCCAGATTAGATTGGTGGGCTAATAAACTTGATATAGAAATTGCGGTTAGACATTCGGACACTTCATTATATGAAAGAAGAAAGCAAAGTATATTTGTTCCCAATATATTAATTACAACTCCAGAAACATTGAATATAATTTTAGTTGCAAAAAAATTAAGGGAATATTTAAAAAATTTAAATTTTGTTGTTATTGATGAAATTCATGAATTATTAGATTCAAAAAGAGCAACTCAATTAGCATTTTGTATAAAAAGATTAAAACTAATTTCAAATAACATAACATTTATTGCATTATCTGCAACAATTGCAAATAAAGATGAAATAAGAAAAATATTTGGCGAAAATTTTGAATTTGTTTCAACATTCGAAAGAAAAAAATATGAAATAGATGTAATATTAGAGGAAGATTTGAAAAAAAGAGTTGAAAAAATTTTAGATGTAATTAGAAACAACAGATTAACTATAATTTTTACTAATACTCGAGAGCAAGCAGAGGCATTAGCAAATAGATTAAAAGAATTTGAAAATGTCGAAGTACATCATTCTAGCTTAAGCAAAGACGTTAGAATAAAAACTGAAAAAGAGTTTAAAG
>JAGDWU010000046.1 GCA_023256115.1 Candidatus Aenigmatarchaeota archaeon
AGTAGATGATATAATGATCACTGGTCAGACGTTAAAAACTATATACTCTTATTTAAAAGAAACGGAAGATACTTTAGTTATAGGTATGCCGCTAATAGGAAATTTTTATACTCGAATTTTACCTTTAATTCCAAATAGATGTTTAGAAAAAGAAAAATCTAGCGATAAATATCTAAATATTTTAAACGTTGCAACTTACATATACAAAGGAGAAAGAAAAAGTGCTTTTAATTTATTAGAAAAATATAGAATAAATGATAAAATAGCTAAAAAGATAGAAGAAGATATTAAAAATCCGTTAATTTTACCTGGCTTAGCTGTTTCTGCTTCTTATTCTAATACATTTTCTCATTTGATTGGTGATACAATAGAAACAGCTAGTTATAGAGGTATTGATATAAATGAAGAGATAAAAAAAGGTTTAGCAAGAAATTTTACAGAACAAATAGAAAAGAACATTGGGAAGTTTAGTCCCTATGTAAGAATAGTGCCAAGGACAAGATAATTATTTTTTATTTTCAGATAATTATTATATCCCCCGGTAGCTCAACCTGGTAGAGCGCCCGGCTGTAGACCTGCGCAAAAGCGCAGCGAGCAGCCGGCGCTCGGTTTTGCGAATGGTGAGCTATAGAAACCGGGAGGTTGTGGGTTCAAATCCCACCCGGGGGATTTAATTTTTTAAATAAATTTATTTATGGAGCTAAAAACTGATTTTGGTTGGGTTGAAGTTAATGGTAAAAGATTTGACTATGATATAATTCTTTACTACGATGGCTCGATTTATAAAAGAGAGAAAGAGAAAAGCAAAGTTTTTAAAGAAATTCATACACCTTTCTCAATTTATGAAGTAGAAGATTTGTTTAAAAAAGATGTTGAAGTTGTTTATATTGGAACTGGACAAAGAGGAGCATTACCTATAAAAGAAGATGCTCTAAATGAAATTAAAAAAAGAGTAAAAGAGGTAATAATCGATATAACACCAAAAATTTTAGAAAAGATAAAAATTGATAAAAGAAAATGGGTTGCACTTATTCATGTAACATGTTAAATATAGAAAAAGAAATTGAAATAATAAAAAAATATGTAAAAAATGAAAAATTAATAAAGCACATGATTGCAGTTAGTGAAATAATGAAAGAAATTGCAAGAAAATTGAATGAAAATGAAGAGCTTTGGGCTAAAGTTGGGTTATTTCATGATATTGATTATGAAATTTCAGATGAAAATACGCATGGATTAAAAGCAGAAGAAATATTAAAAGATATTTTACCAAAAGATGCAATAGATGCGATAAAAGCTCATAACGAAAAAACAAATTTTAAATGCGATTCGAAATTAGCAAAAGCTTTAAAAGCTGCAGACCAAATTTCTGGATTAATAATAGCAAGCGCTTTAGTTATGCCAAACAAAAAGCTAGAAGAAGTAAAAGTCGAAACATTAAAGAAAAAATTTAAGCAAAAAGATTTTGCAAGAAATATAAAAAGAGAAGATATACTATTAATAGAAGATTTGGGAATAAAATTAGATGAATTCTTTGAAATTTCCTTAAATGCATTAAAAAGCATTTCGGACAAGCTATTAAATTAATTGAACTCAATTTAAACTAATTTATGAAAAAGGAAATTTTAAAAAAGCTAAATTTAGAAGAATTTGAAGATTTTATAGATTTTTTTCCAAAATTTGGCAATATATCAATTATATTAAAAAAAATTGCACACAAAGAAAATTTTGAAAAAATAAAAGCCCAAATAATAGAAAAATTAAAAAATAATGAATCGATAGAAAAAATTGAAGAAAAAGATGGATATTTAAATTTGTATTTAAAATTCGAAAATTTTTTAGATGTTTTTGATAAAATAAAAGATATTAACATTGGAAATAAAGAAAGAATAATTATCGAACATACAAGCGTAAATCCAAACAAAGCTTGGCACATTGGACATTTAAGAAATGCTTGCTTAGGTGATTCATTAGCTAGATTATTAAAGCTTGTAAATTATGATGTTTTTGTAATTAATTATATTGACGATACTGGAGCACAAATTGCAGATAATTTGGTTGCAATAAAATTCTTAAATTATAAGTTAGAAAGCGAAGAAAAAGCAGACCATTATTTTGGAAAGATGTATAAAGAAGTAAATGAGCTTTATGAAAAAAATGAAGATTTAAAAAACAAAAGAAAAGAAGTGATAAAATTGTTAGAAGAGGGAAATGAAGAAATAAAAGATATTGCTAATAAAGTGGTAAATTCGGTTTTAAATGCCCAACTTGAAACAGCAAAAAATTTTAACATTTCTTATGATTTATTTGTTTTTGAAACTCATGTTTTATATTTGGGTTTATGGAAAAAAGTTTTTGAAGAAATAAAAGAAAAATTTTTAAAATTTGAAAAAGAAGGAGCTAAAAAAAATTGTTGGATTTTTGAGCTCGGAAAAGAAAAAATTGTTTTTGTTAGAAGCGATGGAACAACAACTTATGTTGCAAAAGATGTTGCTTATGCATTATGGAAGCAT
>JAGDWU010000060.1 GCA_023256115.1 Candidatus Aenigmatarchaeota archaeon
CATAAGTCATTAAATAGTAACACAGTTACATCTCATTATTATTTAGGTAATATGTTTGTAGTAAAATTTAGAAATAAGAGGTATAATTATTCTTTACATACATTGATTAAAAAGAAACCTATAATTAAATCAAAAACAGTCTTTTCAATATATAGAGATATGTCAAATATAAGTTCTTTGAATGTTGAATCATTATTGCAACCATTTAATTTTACATTATTTCTTCAAAAGTATGATATTATAAGTAATGATGTACAAGAATTAACTGCTGTATTGATATAATTTTTTGCTTATTTTAAGTAGTTTGTTAAAACTTATAAGTAACGTATTTAATGCAACATATAAGTGCTTTTTATGAAGGATTATTTGCATCAATATCAAAATCTACACAAGCAGAAAGCTATCAACCAACAACTGAAAATATTATGATTGAATATTATTTAAGTTTGATAGAGTCTGTAATTATGGAAAGCAATAACAATATTCAATTACAACGCTATGACAACATAACAGCTTATTTATCTGCAGATTTTGATGGTTCTAGAGTTAAGTTTTATACAGTTAATTATACAGATGATTTCGGATCTACAATAAAGCAATTTATTTCTGCAATAGAAAGTAAATTAATATCAGCAAAAGATATAGTTGTTGAATATGCAGGTAAAGTTTATGAAATAGCAAAAGATACGTTAATTAAAGTATTAAATACTTTAAATGAAGTTTTTATAATCGCAAAGAATAAATTCAATGAAGCATTAAGATATGGTAGACACGTATTAGAAAATGTTGCAAAAATGTTAAAACTAGGTTTTGATAATTTACGTCAAGCATTTTTTACTGCAGTTGCATATGCATCTAATGCAATAAAAACAATATTTGCTGCTAAAAAAGCAAAACTTGAAAGTACAAATATATATGGATTACAAAATTATAGTGCTTTACCATTATCATATTTTGTAGGAAAATTATTTAATGAATATATGTTTAATTCAGAATTATCTGATAAAATTACAAAAGAGGATTTTAGTTTTTCACAATTGTTTGATCATTTACATGGAGGTGGAGGATCATCAGGTGGAGATTCAAGTATTTTTGATAAAATAAAACAAAAGTTTGGAGATATATTTGGTGGAGGATCATCAGATAAAAAAGAGCCAGCATCATCGCCAAAACAATTATATCCATCTAATTATGCTAAAAGTGTTTTGGATCCATATCTAGCAAAGCACAAAGATGTAGCACAAGCACTTAAAGAATTTGAAAAACAACAAACACCTCAATCTTTAGCTAAACTTATTGATACTGTTACTAAAAATAATACATTTACTCGTTTTGAATCTCCAGAAAATATAGAAAAAGCACAAAAATTTAATACAGCATTTATTACTCGTATTATTGATAATTATATTGCTAATTACAAAAAGATGTATAATACTGATAAAATGATAGCAGATTTAATTGAAAAAGGAGATATTAAACTAAAAGAACAATTATTTAAAAATTTAGATAACAATAAAACTTTATTAGCAGTATTAAAAAAATATAAAGACAGTTTAAAATATTTAAAAGGTGTATATCCAGAAAGAATGGAAATGCCAGAACATTTTGTTAGCCAACATATAGATTTTCTAGAAAAAGAAATGGATAAAATAACTGAAGGTTTAGATCTAGCAGATAAACCACAAAGTAAAGATTTAACTGGTGAAGGATCATCAAGCGAAGATGAAAATATAACTAATACAACTAATAAATTATATTCTGATCCAGTAGAAGATGCTTATAATGAATACTTAAAAAATCCTACATTTGATAATTTAATTAAATTTTTAAATCTTAATAATAAAGCACCTGCAACTGGTTATGAACTTAATGATGAAGAAACAGTTGAACAATATAAAGAAAATGTAAAAACTGTAAATAATCTTATTGAACAAGCAATTAATGAGTTTGATAAAAAATATACTACAGACCAAATGATTGCAGAAGCAATCAAAAACAATGATCCTAATTTAGAAGAACAATTAATGAAAAAGTTAGAAAAAAATGAACAATTTATAGAAGATCTAAAAAAATACAAAGAAAACTTAAAAAACTTATATGCAAACCAACCAGCGTTAATAGAAGAACCATTGAAAAATGCTGACAAACTTATTGCATTACTAGAGAAAGATGTTGAAAATGCAAAAATGGGAATAGAGATTGTAAAAAATATAGAAAATAATAAATTGTTAGCAGAAAATATCTTTAGATATGGATTTTATGTTGTAGCTTCTACTGGTATGTTATATTTTGCATATAGAATAGCAAAAGGTTTTAATCCAATTTATTCATTGTTAAAAACAGCTGGATTAACAATAGGTTTAATGGTTGTATTATTTGCAGTTAAATATGTTATAGAATATTATGTACCATTATCAGCTAAAATTAAAGAAATACAAAGTGGTAATGTAGCAGTTCAACCAGATGAAATTTTATCTTTAGTATTTTTAGTTTCACTTGGTATATTAATA
>JAGDWU010000053.1 GCA_023256115.1 Candidatus Aenigmatarchaeota archaeon
AATGAAACAGAGTAATTAACATATTCATTTACATCAATTTCAAAATTCTTTTTTGTTTCTTTTTCTCCAACTTTAATTATTAAACTTATATTTGCTGAAGTCAAACCGTTATTTCCAATTTCGATACTAATGTTTAAATATTCTTTATCTGAATTTATGCTTACAGATTTCAAAAATGGATTAGGATAAGGTTTTATTTTGTAAATTTCCCAAAATGTTTCTCTAATTTCATTTTCTAACTCAGAATCACAAACTTCATATTCATACATTATACTTTTTTGATTTTTAGAATGTTCAAATCCTAAACAATGACCAATTTCATGTATTATTCTTACTGGCTTTATACATTGTTTAGATGTTTGATAAATTGTTATATTACAACCTCTAATGATGTTAAATAATCCTGTAAATTCGAAAATTGGCATAGCTTCTCCAACAATTTTAGATTCGCTCTCTTTACAAAAGAAATATATTCCATTTTCACCTTTTTCAAAAATTTTTGCACCAATAAATTCCTCCCAATATTTTATTGCTTTTTCTATCTCACTTTCCATTAACTTACAACTACTATCTATAGAATATTTAATAGGAATTTTTTCCCATCTTAAGTTTTTTGCAAGCATAGGAAAAGAAATATTAATAGTAAAATTTTTATATGTCATTTTTTGAATTTTAATTTCTTTATATTCTTCGCTTTCTTTACTCTTATTTTCTTTTATTAAACTAATATTACTTTGGAAAATTTCAAAATTAAAAAGGTCTAAAACTAAGGAAATAAAGTTTAAAAATAATATAATTAAAAATATGATAACTGCAATAAATATTTTTTCTATCATAAAAATTTATGTATAAATTCATTGAATTTGAAAAAATAAATAGTAACATGGAAGATGGAAAATATTTTACTATTGCAAAAGTTAAAGAAGTTTTAAAAGATTCTATAATTTTAGAAAAAAAAGGTAAGCAAATAAAATTTTTTAGTATTTACAAACCAAAAGAGAATAGTATGGTAAGAGTTTTCTTTGTAAAAGATAAGGAGAACTTTACTATTGATTTTTTGCAAACTGTAGATGAGCAGCTTGAGGAAATAACTAATTTATTTATTAATACAATAAGAAATTATGTTTAAGGTAAGTACTTATGAAGTATCAATGCTAAAAGATGTTTTTGCTAGTATAGCAAAAATAGTAGAGGAAGGAATTATAAAGATTGAAAAAGAGAAAGGATTAGTCTTTTCAGCAGCAGACAAAGCAATGGTTTCTGTAGTTAGAGTAAATATATTGCCAACTGTTTTTGAAGAATTTGAAGGAGAAGATACTGAAGTAGGAATAAATGTAGATGAATTTGCAAGCTTATTAAAAAGAGGTACTAAGAGAGATAAGTTAACATTAACATTAGAAAAAAATAGATTAAATATAATTTTGGAAAATGGAGCTTACAGAAAATTTGAATTACCAACATTAACGATAACTGAATCTGAATTACCAAACATAGATCAGCTAGAACCAAACTTTAAAGCAAAAGCAGAAATTAAAAGCGATGTATTTAAACAAATTTTAGATGATGCTAAGCAAGTTGGAGATGAAATAGAAATATATACAGATGGTAATTCACTCAAATTTGGTTGCACTGGCGAATTAAGCTCTGTTGAAGTTGTGCTCACAAGAGAAAGAGAAGGTCTATTAGGATTAGAAGTTTCTGAACCTAGTAGAGCAAGATATGCTATTGATTATTTATCAGCATTGGCAAGAGTAACAAAAGTTGCTGACATTGCAATATTACAATGGGCGACAGATTTTCCAATAAAAATAACATTTAGGGAAACAGATAGAATAATATTTGAATTTGTAGTAGCACCAAGAACTATAGAATAGCTAATCAAAAACTATCTTATACCTAATTGGCACTTCCTTTTTATCTTTTGTTTTAAATTTGCAAATTGGACAAAAATAAAACATTATAATTTCCTTACCAAACAAATTTTTTTCTTTTAAACTTTTAAAAGGTACTTCACAAATTGGACAAAATTTTAGTTCTTCCTTTATCTTTTTAGTTTTAGTTTTTAGTTTTGCTCCTAATTTTATCATTAACCTTATTATTCTTTTAACATTTGGAATTTTATATTCTGGAGCTCTTTTTTTAATTTCATCCCTTATTTCTTTAAGCGAGTTAAAAATTTTCTTTTCTTTTGCTATTTCTTTCAAAATTTGCATTAACTTTATTTCATCTATTTTTGGTTTTTTTGATATTTCTTTAATTTTTTGAATTTTTAAATAATACTTAAGATTTTTTACCCCATAAGATTTTTATGAAAATTATTTTTTTGAGCCCAAAAATAAATATAGAGAATGTTAAAGGGTTAGCAAGATATGCATATGAAATAATAAAAAGAGTTGAAAAAAAGTTTGATGTTGAAATAATAGAAAGAAAATCAGAAATAGATGTTATTAAACCGCAGCTTCAACTCTTATCAAAAAAATTTGATATAGTTCATGCTCTTTCGCCAGAGCTAGGTTTTTTGCTTCCGATAATAAAAAAATTTAAAAAATTTAAGAGCATTGTAACTTTTCATGATTTTTTTCCTTTTTATTATAGAAGCTTAAAATACAGGTTTGGAAAGCTATTTTATCTATCAACAAAAATAATTTGGAAAATGAGTTTATTAAATGATGTAATAATTGCAAACTCATCACTAACAAAATTAGAGCTTATTAAAAAATTTGGAATAAACGAAAAAAGGGTAAAAATAATTTTGGAAGGGGTAGATAAAAAATTTAAAGAAAAAAGGGTAAAAAAAGATAAGATAGTTATTGGTTTTTTTGGAAATTTCTCGTATAGAAAAAGAGTTGATATAGCAATTGAAATTTTTAAAAAATTGCAAAATAAAATAGATGCAGAATTTATAATAGCTGGTGGAAAAATAAAAAGCTTTTATCAAAGAAATTTCGAAATTGAAAAATTAGTAAAGGGGTTAAAAAATTTTAAAATAATTGAAAAAGTTGATGAGAAAAATATTGTTAATTTTTACAATTATTTAGATTTTATGATTTTTCCTAGCATGATTGAAGGTTTTGGTTTGCCAATATTAGAAGCACAAGCATGTGGAACAATAGTTTTAATTAAAGAAAATGCATTAATTCCAAAAGAAGTTTCTAAATATGCAATAAAATTTAGAAATGCTAAAGATGCTGTTAATAAAATTTTACAACTTATAAATGATAAAGAGAAGTGGAAAGATATAAAAGAAAAAGCTAAAAAATATGCAAAGTCTTTTACATGGGAAAAATGTGTTAATGAACTAATAAAAATATATAGCGAAAAAAATGAAAATAGGTAAAAACACTATAAGAAAACTTGCTAAAAGAGTTAATATAAAAAGATTAGATAAAGAAAGTTATAAAGAGATAGAAAAGTTAATTTTTGAATATGCAGCAAAGATTGCAAAAATTTCAATAGAAATTGCAAAAAACTCAAGAAGAAAGACAGTAAAAAGAAAAGATATATTGCTTGCAAAGATGTAGCGAAAAGCTTTTAAATTTATTTTTTATCTTATTGTATAAATCATGTTGTGGGAAAAAGAAGAGGAGGAAGAGGAGGAAGAAGAAGAGGAGTTTGAGGAAGAAGAATTAGAGGAGTTTGAAGAGGAGGAAGAAGAGGAGGAAGAGGAATAATTAGAGAACAATAAAATCTACTCTAACCTTAAAAATGCCAGGAGCGTAAGGAAGTATTTCTTCTCTCTCTATTATTTTTATTTTTTCTGGAGGAATTTTTTTATATATTTTTTCCTCTACATCTTTAAATAAGGCATTCTTACTAGAAAGAGAATAAAAATGAACTATTGTTCCGCTTTTAGAAACCATTAATGCATATTCTAAAAAATCTTCTGCTCCAAAGGGTAAAGGCATTAATATTCTGTCAAACTTTTCATTTAACTTTGGAACAACATCTCTTACATCTCCACATATACATTCAATTTTATCTTCTAACTTATTTAATCTTACATTTTCTAAAGCATAAAAATGAGCATAAGGATTTTTTTCTATACATACTATTTTTGCTACATTTACTCTTTTTGCAATGGCAATTGCAAATGGGGCAATACCGCTAAACATAACTAAAACTTTTTCATTTTCTTTTACTTTTTTAGCAATTTTTTGTCTCTCATTTGCTTCTCTAGGATTAAAATAAACTTTTGTTACATCAAGCTTTAAGAAATATCCATATTCTTTATGTATAACTTCTGTTTCTTCTCCTATTATTTTTTCAAACTCATATAATCTAAATTCCCCTTGTCTAGCACTTATTTTATTTAAAATTGTAACCACGTTTTTATGAATTTTTTTTATTGCATTTGCTATTTCAACTTTATATTCATTTAACTCTTCTGGAATTTGAATTATTGCAATAAATTTTTTATCGCTTCCTATTAAATCAAAGCTAGAAGGAACCAAGCTTTTTAAATTTTCTGGAATATTAACTATATCTTTAATTTTCATATTTTAATATTATGATAATTGCTCTTAATCTAAAAGCTTACAACAATTCTTTGGGAAAAAATTGTTTAAAATATTTGAGAGCTGCAGAAAAGATAGCAAAAGAGTATAGAAACGAAGCAACAATCATTTTTATTCCAAATATTTCTGATTTATCTTTAGCTAAATTAAATTCAAAATATGTTAAAATTTTTTCTCCAGTAGTATCAAACATAGAAGAAGAAGGTGCATATACTGGAAAAGTAACATTTGAAAACTTAAAATTTTTAAAAGTTGATGGCTTGCTTTTAAATCATAGCGAAAATAGAATTGAATTTGAATTATTAAAAGAATTAGTAGAAAAAGCAAAAAAATATAATTTAGAAACCTTAGTATGTGCAAAAGATTTAGATGAAGCAAAAAAAATATTAAAATTAAAACCTACTTATTTAGCTTATGAAGATCCTTTGTTGATAGGTAGTGGAATAGCAATTTCAAAGGCAAAAGCAAGCGATGTAAAAAAATTTGCTGAACTAGTAAAAAATGAATCAATACCATTATGCGGAGCGGGAATTTCAAATAAGGAAGATGTTAAAATGGCATTAGAATTGGGAACTAAAGGTGTTCTAATTGCTAGCGCTTTTGTAAAAGCTAAAAGTCCAACTACATTTTTAAGAGAAATATTAAAAATTACAGAGAAAAATCAAAAATAATAGGATTTTCTATAGCACTAATTAAATCCTTTATTTTAATCTCTATTAGGGAATAATGTGTTCCGCCACCACAATAAACAGTTTCATCTTCATAATTAAGTAACTTTTTATCAACACATACTTTCATATTTAATGAAAATGGTGGTAATTCTCCTATATCGTAACCAGTAATTTCTCTAACTTCTTTTGCTTTAGCTAATCTAACTTCTTTAACTTTTAAATAATTTTTAACTTTTTCAAAATTTATTTTATCTTCTCCAAATAAAACAAAAAGATATGGCTCGTTATCAAGCATACACATTATAGTCTTTACAATTTTCCCATTAACAACTTTTTTTGCCTGTTCAGAAGTTATAACTGGTAAATCGAATTTTAAAATTTTGCAATTTATTTTTTTATCCTTAATAAACTTTTCAAGTCTTTCTACTGACATTTTTAATAAGATTCTTTAAAGTTTCAACATTTTCATCATAACAAGATTTTCTTCTTTTATCAACATAAATTTTTAACTTTTTTGCCTCTTTTATACTAATTCCAGCTAATTTTAGTTCTTGAATGCTAAATCCTCTAGCTTTTCTTTTCCTTCCTTTACTATAAACTATTGCATTCATAATATTTTATGATTAAAGTAGGAACATGCGGTTTTCCAACTTCTATGAAAAAAATATTTGAAAATTTAGATTGTGTTGAAGTGCAACAAACATTTTATAAGTTGCCAAATTTAGAAACTTTAAAAAATTGGAGATTTTCAGCTCCAAAAAATTTTGAGTTTTACTTTAAAGTTTTTCAAGGAATTACACATGATATAAAATTACCAACTTGGAAAAGAAGCGGATTAGATAAAAACGAATTAAAAAAATTAGAAAATAAAGTTGGTTCGTTAAAGCCAACTAAAGAAGTATTTGAATTTTGGGAAAAAATGAAAGAAGTTGCAAAAGTTTTAGAAGCAAAAATAGCAGTTATTCAATTACCAGCAAGTTTTAAAGATGGTGAAGAAAATATAAAAAATGCTTATGAATTTTTTAATTCTATAAAAAATGATATTAAGAAAATAAAGATTGCAATTGAATTGCGCGGCTGGAAAGATGAAAATGTAGAAAAATTATGTAAAGAATTTAATTTAATCTGGATTACTGATCCTATGATAAAAATAGTTGATCAAGAAGTTCATTATTTTAGATTGCACGGAACTTATAAAGGTAAAAAAATAATTTACAAGTACTCATATAGCAATGAAGAGCTTAAAGGGTTAGCTGAAAAAACAAAAAAATTAAATGCATATTTTTTATTTAATAACGTTTATATGTTTAAAGATGCTTTAAGATTTAAATCCTTCCTTTAAAATTTTTGCTATTTCTTTGGGATTTGAAACTTTTTCAAGTTTTATTGCGTTTTTTAATCCTAGAACGCTAATCCCAATTGAACCAATATTTAAAGTTCTATCAAAAAAAGATTGATAAATTTCGATTCCGCTAATATCTTTAATTTTTATTTCAGTTATTTTTTTATTAAATATCCCCTTTTCTTCTACTACATTTTCACTTGTAATTTTATATTTTACGTTAATTCTTTTAATTTCTGTATATAAAAAAATAGTAATAGCTAAAGCTAAAAGAAAATATTGTTGAATTTTTACAAACATTAAAAGGAAAAAGATAATAAATAAATATTCTATTAAGAAAGCTTTTCTACTAATTCTTATTTCCATAAATTAATAATGAGTAATTTGGAAGAAATTCATGAAATAGCTATAAAAAATTTAAAAATAGGTTTGCCAAAAATTATAACAATTATTTTTATTTTATTCATTCTCTACTTTTTTACTATACTAACAGAAAGTTTAATCAAAAATATTTATTTTGAATATAAAGATATAAAAATAGAAGCTTCTAAAGTTTTAACTATAATTTCATTGGTTTTTATTTTATTGTTAATAGTAATTTTTTATTCTGAGTTAGAAATTTTAAGTTTTTCACTTGCATCTCTAATAGCTTATTATTCCTCTAATCCAAACGAAAAAGAAGAAACAATAAAAGCAAAGATATTGAAATTAAGAAATAGCTTTAGAATGATTTTATTTTCGATTTCAGCATTAATTCTTTTCTTTATTTTCAAAGATTTTTTAGTAACACTAAGCCCAAACATTTCATTTTTTATTTTTGTTTTTTTAACAATCTGGTTTTTATTTTCTTTACTATTATTTTCCATGTCAATTTCCAGCGAAATAGAAATTTTTAGAAAAAGAAAAAATGCTTAAATATTTTATTAGCGTTTTAATCGTAATTTTTATTATTTTTTCTTCATATCTTCTTTCAGAAAAAATAAAGACTATTGAAAATGAAAAAATAGAAGAGATTTGCAAAGAAGAAATAGCAAAAGCTATGGAATATTCAAAACAAAGAGAAGTTTGCATGCAAATTGTTATGGAACTTGTTTGTCCATTTACTAATTCAACATATTTGATAACTAATGGTTGTGCAATAGAATATTTAATAAATAAAGGATGGAAAGAGATAAGTTAAATAAAATTTTAAAAGAAAAATTTGAAGTAGAAATTCCAAACAACTTAAATATATATCAAACAAAAGAGAAAATTTACATCTTTGAAAAAGGAGTCGAGAAAATTTTAAATGATTTAAAAAATAAAAAAGTTAATATTCAAATGTATGGAATATATTTCGGAAAAGAAAAAACAAATAATATTCAATTAAGTGTTGAAGGTTCCCAAATTATAGGAAAATATGCAAAAAAGGGATTGTTTGAATTTAAAAGTAGAGAGGAGTTTGAAAGATTTTTAAAAGGTGAAGAACTTGAATTACCAAAAGAATTAGAAAATGAAATAAATTATCCAATAGCAAAATATAAAGATTATTTTGGGGGTTCAATTTTTATAGACAGAAAAAGAAAAAAAATAGTTACAAGGTTGTCAAAAGGTAGAAGAGCAATTTTAATTTCTTGAATAAATTCTTTCTAAGTCTTTTAACATTCTTTCAGTTGAAACATTATATGCTACTCTTAGTGCATTTCTCATAATTTCTAGGTCTTTTTCTTTTATAATTCTATGTGCCTCAAACAGTTTCTCTTCTAGATTTTCCAAATTATCAGAAAGGACTAAAGCATTATATTTATCTTTTACAAATTCTGGAACGCTGCCAGCATTAGTTGTGAGTAATAAATTTCCATTAATTAAACACTTCATAAAACTTGTACCGCTAGCTTCTTTTTCAACTTCTTGTGGATTTAAACATATATCACAACCACTAAAAAGATATTTAGCTATTTCTTTATCATAATTAGGAATATAAACAATTGACTCAGATTCTAATAAAGGTAATAAATCATTTTCTAAAAAATATTTTCCATACTCATCTACAGGATAACCAGCTACCACTAAGTTTACATTTTCTATCTGTTTTAAAAATAGATAAGCTTTTGTAGATGCTTCAGGCCTTTTATAGCGTGTTAATCTTTTAGCATATAACAAAATAGGCCCTTTATTGCTAAAATTTCCATATGCTTTTCCTTCATTTAAAAGCTCTTTTATTTTATTAACCGTTTTTTGTCTTTCTTTCTCTTTGGCTTCTAAAATTTTTTCTCCTTCTATTTCATCTATTTTTTCTATTAGCTCAAGGTTTTTCCTCCAACCTGGAATCTTTTCATCGTATAATTTCTTTATTTCATCGCCCAACCATTCTTCAATATTTATTCCATTTGTAACAGAAGTAATTTTATCTCGATATTGAGGATATATTCTTTCCTTTGTAATCCTTTCATGAAGTTTTGAAACTGTTATTATCTTATCTGCATAATGTGCTGCGACTTTGCCTAAATTTACTTTCCCATTTTGAAATCCAACCTCTAAGAAATTTATCATTTTTCTTGGAAGTAAAGATTCTAAAACTTCTTTTGAAATTGTCTTATGACCAATTGGAAGAGGTGTATGGGAATGATATATTTTAAATGAATTTATTTCAAATTCGATAGGCAAAAAGAAAAATAGTGTTGTATCACTTTCATTTATGTGAATTAAAGTAGGATAAATATGATTCTCCTCTAAATATTTTTTGACAGCTAAATAAAATACATATCTTACAAAAATTATTTGTCCATGATCTTTTTCTCTATATAGAGCATAGTTTTTTAACCATTCTTCATTATTTTCCAATGTAACAAAAATTGCTTTCGTTTTTTGTGTTCCTCCTGGAAAAATATTTATGCATGCTCTTACAGGATACCAATTAGTTTGAAAATTGTAACAGTATTCTGGAGTTAAAATTTTTTCTTCATACTTTTCTTCAATTTTATTTTCTGAAATTTCTACTTTACTTCTTTTCAAAGGCAAAATTGAGAAAAAAATTGCCTCTTTCTCTTTTTTCTTAAATTCGAGAAATAAATCTCTAACTAAAATTCCTAATCCTCCTACATGTGAAAAATTATCTAAAGAATTTTCAATACTAAAGAAAAGTAACATAATTTAAAATAATAATTAAGCTTTTATTTCGCTAATTATTTTTTTGTGCAATTCTAATAGCAGTTTTCTTCTATCTTCCATTAATACTACATCGCTTTCTGAAATTGCAATTAGGTTATGGGCAAAAGGAGATGGTAATTTTGAAATTGGTAATATTTCATATTTTATTTCCCCTTTTTCTATTTTTTCTAAAATTAATTTTGCATTTTTTATATCCATAAAATCTTCAATTATTTCTCTAACTGTTTCTTTTAATACTGGAAAATCTTTTATATCTTTTATAAAATTTAAAATTCTTTCTGCACTTATTTGTTGTTTTCTTAAGCTTATTTCATGTCCTTTATAATTTCTTAAAATCATTAAAGCTCTATTTGCACAATGTCTAAACTTTCTTTTCATTAGCTCTGTATTCCAAATTGCTTTTTTTAATAGTTCTTCTAAATTTTTAGAATTTACTAAGTTCACAACATCTTTTGGATCAACTATTATTTTTCTAAAAATTGAATATATTGGAACAATTAATGCAAATCCATTATCGCTAATTGCAATTCCAACGCTTTTTGAAATCTTTTTGCTTAATGCATAAGCAAACGCTCTACTTAATGCATCATTTACTCTTCTTCCATACAAAGTATGAAAAATTATATATTGCTTATCATTTTCTATAAAACTTTCAACCAAAATAACTTTATCAGAAGGAAAATTTTTACAATTTAATTTTTTTAAATATTCGTATTCAATTTTAAAGTAATCGTAAATATTTTTTGCAACGCTTTCATCTACATCTAACTCTTTAATTAAAAATTCAATTATTTTTTTCTTTTTTTCTTTTTTAATTAATTCAAACATTAGTCCTCTGAACTTTCCAATTTCTAAAGCTAAATCAAAGTTTAATGGCAATTGCTCACTAAACCAGCTTGGTATTGTTGGCTTCGCTCCTTTAACCTCTTTAACATATGCAACATTTTCTTTAGCTTTAACAAATTCAACTGTTTTACCGCCAATTACAAATATATCTCCGGGAACTAATCTTTCTAAAAATGCTTCTTCGATAAAACCATAAAATTTACCATCTAATCCTCTAACTTTAATTTTTATTTCTTCAGGAATTGTTCCAATGTTTAATAAATAAATTACTCTTGCATATTTTCCTCTTCTTCCAAATTCTTGTTTTTGCATGTCTAGCCAAATTTTTCCGTATACTTTTAAATCTTGCAAAGTGTGATAATAACCTGCCAAATAATAAAGAACATTTAAAAATTCTTCATAAGGTAAATCTTTATATGGATATGCTCTTCTTACTAAATCATAAGCCTCTTTTATTTTCCATCTTTTTTCTATTGCCATTCCTAACAAATGCTGAGCCAAAACATCTAAACAATTTTTTGGCATGTGAAACTTATCTAACCAATATTCTTTTGCTTTTTTAACCATTATTGAGCACTCTACTAAATCGTCTCTATCTAAACAAATTATTCTACCTCTTGAAATTTCATGCAAAGCGTGTCCGCTTCTACCTATTCGCTGCATTAATCTTGAAACACTTTTTGGAGAACCAATTTGAATAACTAAGTCTATATAACCAATGTCTATTCCTAACTCTAAAGATGTTGAAGATATAACACATTTTAATTCGCCTTTCTTCAATTTTTCCTCTATTTCAAATCTTATATCTCTTGAAACGCTTGAATGATGAACCCCAGTTAATTCATCTAAGTATCTAGATGGAAATAATTGCTTTAAATGGTAATGAACTCTTTCAGCTCCACTTCGAGTATTGGTAAAAATTAATGTTGTTCTACTTTGTTGAACAAGAGTATCTATTAATTTATACATTTTTTTGTTTATGCTTTCAGCTGAGTCTTTTATTAAATCTTTTGAAGGAATTAAAACTTTTATATCAGTTTTTTTAACAAATCTTGCATCAACAATATAGCACTCTCTTTCTTTTCCATTTTCGCAACCAACTAAAAATTTTGCAGCCTCCTCTATTGGCTCTAAAGTTGCACCTAATCCAATTCTTTGAATTCTTTTTCCAACAAAATATTCTAATCTTTCTACGCTTAAACTTAAATGTATTCCTCTTTTTGAATTAGCAAGCTCATGAATTTCATCTATCACTAACCATTTTACATTTTTTAATTTCTCTTTAAATTTTTTTGATACTAACATTAAAGCTAAAGATTCTGGGGTTGTAATTAGTATGTGAGGTGGTTTAATTAATTGTTTTGCTTTTTCACTTGCTTTTGTATCGCTTGTTCTAACAGAAATTCTAATTTCATTTTTTAATTCATATTTCAATTTTTTTGCAATTTCAGATATTTCTTTTAAGGGAATTTGTAAGTTTCTGTAAATATCATTATCTAATGCTCTTAACGGTGAAACATAAATGCAATAAACATAATCTTCCAATTTATTGTTCTCACTTAAATAAAATAATTCATCTAAAATTGCGGCAAAAGCTGCTAAAGTTTTCCCGCTTCCAGTTGGAGCAGTAACTAAAACATTTTTACCTTCTTTTATTAAAGGAATTGCCAATTTTTGCGGTAATGTAAGATTTTTAAACTTTAATTTAAACCATTTTTTAACGTATGGTCTAAATAAATTTAATATTTTTTCATCGCTTACCTTTTTCTCTTTTACTATGTGAATCATAATTTATGTATAGAATTGGGAGGAGGTTTGAATATAGGGTTGTTTATGATCTAAAAAAATTTGGATTAGATTGTAAAAGAGTTCCGCTAAGTGGAAGGGCTAATGCTTTAATTCCAAATGCTGATATAATTGTTAATAATAAAAAAGGAAAATTAAAATATTCAAGAAGAGAATATGTTGTTTTTCCTAAAAAAGAGTTTGAAGAGTTAATAAAGAATGAAATAAATTTTTTATGTTTTGGATTTTATAAAACTAAAGAATTTTTTATAGTTAAAAATTTTGAAAACTATGAAACAAAAATAAAAAAAGAATTTAGAAATTATATAAGCTTAAATAGAAATTTAATTGAAAAAGTTCCATTTAATTTAATTTTAGATAATTATGTTTTTGATGTTATAACAATAGAAAAATTTGTAAAAATAATTGAAAAAATTTAATTAAACCCTTTTCAATATCGCTATTATTTCATTGGCGTTTTCTAGTTTTACATTTTTAAAAGATCCGATAAACTTTATTATTTTAAATTTTTTAGTTGCAGCTGTTATAGCTTTAATTTCTTCTAGCGATAAAATTCTAAATATTTCTTTCCTTCTAAATGTTTTACTATTTGCTTTTAAAATATAATCACTTTCAACAATAAAATTTAACCAATTTATTTTTCTTGTTTTATATTCAACTTTTACTTTAATTCCATTTTTTTCTTCTTCCCATTCATCTAATAAAGTGCTTTTTATTAAAAACCCTTTTGCGGTTGGTAATTCTAAAACATAAATAGAACCTTTTTTAAGAATTTTTGAAATTTTTACTAAATGTTCTAACTGCTTTTCAAAATTTACTAAATAAGAAAAAACAAAGCCTAATGAAATTGCTGCATCGAATTTTTTATTTAATCTGTCTATTTTTGTTGCATCCAAAACTTTTGTTTCTAAATTTTTATGTCTAAATTTTGAACTTAAATATTTTATTGCATCTTTATCTATATCTATTGCACAAACTTTATAACCCCTTTTTACAAGCTCTATTGCATGCTCTCCAGTACCGCAACCAACATCTAAAATTTTCTTCACTTTAACATCTGAATATTTTTTGAATATTTTCTCTAAAAAATCGACTTCTTTTTTTATATTTCTAAAACTATAAGCAATATCATCATAAAAGTAAAAATCCATATATATTTATTACAATTATTTTAATGAAAATTTACATCTTACAAACAATTTTTGGGATTTTTGTGTTTGATGAAAATAAAAATGTGTTAGAATTTAAATCTTTTGGAAAAAATGTTGAAGAATGTTATAAAAAATTTAAAGAATGTAAAAAAGATGAATTAAGCAAGGAAGAATTGGAAATAGTTGAAAAATATAAAAAGAATAATGTAATTTTTGTCGGATTTGAAAAAAAGCAATTTGAATTTGATAAAACAATTTACTTTGAACTCTTTGAAAAAGCAAAAAACTATTTAATAGAAAATAAAATTTTTAATAGCGAAGAAATAAGAAATTTTATTTTTGAGTTTTCAAAATTAGAATTAAAAGAAAAAACTAAAGAAATTAAATTAGATAAAATTGCATCAAACATAATTGCCGCTATAGAAGAAAACGAAAAATATATTAATGTTTTAGTTGAAAGAATTAGAACAATATTTTCTTTATATTTTCCTGAATTTGAGAAAAAAATAAGAGATCATAAAGAATTTTTGGAAAAAATTTCAAAAAATGTTGAAAGAGAAAAGTTAGATAAAGAATTAGCACAAAAAACGATTGGAATGGATTTGAGAAAGGAAGATTTAGAAATAATAAAAGAGTTTGCAGCTCAAACTTTAAAGTTAATGGAATTTAATGAAAAACTAGAAAAATATTTAGAAAAAATAATGAATGAATTAGCCCCAAATTTTAGTTATTTAGCTGGTTATAAATTAGCTGCAAAAATTTTAAGAGGAATTGGGAGTCTTGAAAAAATTGTTAAAAATCCTT
>JAGDWU010000038.1 GCA_023256115.1 Candidatus Aenigmatarchaeota archaeon
GGGGTGGTGCGGGGAAGGTGTGGCCAAGAGGTAATATGGGCGTATAGCTCAGTGGTAGAGCGCCTCGATCACAACGAGGAGGCCGGAGGTTCAAATCCTCCTACGCCCACAAAATAAATTTATTGATGGAAAATTAAATCAAATAGAATAGAAATAACATCAACAAGGTTTTTTTACTTAATTAAATTAAGCAAAATTTCTTAAGAAATTAACTAAAATTAAAAACTGAGAAGTAGTAATTTTCTTTACTTTTTGTTTCTCCTGTTTTCAGCAAAAAGCAAATTACTTCTTTATCTTCATAAATAATTCTTCCTGGTTCTTTTCCTTCTATTATTTTCCAAAATAACCAGTTTTTCATATTAAAAATTATAATTTAGATAATGATTTTAAATTTTCACCAACAATCTAGCTGATTTAGAATTATTTTTCATAAATATAAATTCTATTTTTAAATATATATTTAGGTTGTATATTGGGGAATCTAAAATCGAAAGTAATTATTTGGCATCCTTTTTTACTATTTTCAAATATAAAATTTTCTATCTCTCTAAGAACTCTCGGCGTAAGATATAAATATAAAAAATCAGCCTGAGATAAGTTTGCTTTTCTAAAATCTTCTCTTAAGATTTCTACGTTTTTGATTTTTAAAATTTTGGCTTTTAACAAAGAAACTACATACAAAAATACATTAATCTCGTAACCTATTGACTTTGCTCCTCTTTTTGCTGCTTCAAATATTATCATACCATTACCGCTTCCTAGGTCAATAAAAATTTTATCTTTTAAATCCAATGTATCAAAAAACTCTTTTACTAATTTTATATTAGATCTACCAAATGGAGTTTTTGTTTTGAAGTAATAAAAAATTTCAAAAATAAACGCAATTAAATTGAAACTAAATAATATGGTTAAAACTACACTTATTATTAGCAGCAATACCAGAAATGAAGAAATAAAGATCAAATTTAAATTTTCCATTATTATTTTTTTCTCTAATGCTATTTAAAAATCATTAAAATTGCACCAACAGTAATTAAAATAGCACCAAGAATTGAATTAATCGATAATTTTTCTGACAAAAATAAAACTGAAAATATTAAAACGAAAACTACACTCAATCTATCTAATGCTGCAACTCCTGAAGCTGGACCTAATTTTAAAGCTAAAAAATAAAAAAGCCAAGAAAGTGCTCCGGAAATTCCTGCTAATATTATGAAAAAGAAAGCTTTGGCATCTATTGTTTTAAAAAGAGAGAATTTATTTAAAAATAAAGAAACCAATATTAAAAATATAGCCATAATAACAGCCCTAACAGTTGTTGCCAATGTTGAATCTATATTACTTACCCCAATTTTACCAAAAATAGCAACTAAGGCAGCACTAATTGCTGAAAGTAGGGCAAAAATTATCCATTTCATTTTTATAATTAACTTGTCTGTATACTTAAATTATTTTTGTTTTCTTCTTGTTCCAATAATTTTCTATAAACAAAAACTATTGCAAGAGAGGTTAAAGGTAATGTTACAAACAAACCAACTACTAAAAATAATACACCTAATAAATTTATTAATCCTAAAATAATGTAAAAAATAAAAAGCTTGAATCTAACTCCTTTTGTTATTTCGTAGCTTTGCTTTAAAGAGTTTATAGAAGAAATCTTTTTGTCAACTATCAAATATGGAAAGAAAGAGAGTGCTATACCTAAAATTATTCCTGGTATTATCAAAAGCAACAGCCCTAAAAATACTATAATTTGAGATAAAATAGAGGCAGCTACAAATCTAAAAAATAATGGGTACTGTAAGAACAAATCTTTTAATTCTGGCTTTTCATTATCATATATTTTTAAAAATATCTTGATAAATCCCATTTCTAACAAAAAAGAGGTTGCTATAAAAATAACCTGCAGTAAATAACCAATCAAAATATTTTTCTCTTCAGTCAATGCTACTATCAAAGAAGATATTAATATAAAAATGAATAAGAATAAAAAAATTGTAAATAAAAAATAAAAATTATTTTTGGTTGCATCCCAACCATATAACAAAGCTTCTTTTATTGAAAAATTTTTCATTTTTTAAAAATTAAATAAAGTTAAACCAATCTTTATGCTAAGTTCATCTAGAAATATTATAACACAAAAAATTTAATTTAAATTTAAGAGGAGCCCAGAAAGAGGCCCCTCTTAAATATAACAAACAAGTTCTTTAAACCAGGAATTATTGATTTACTGTAGAAGTTGTTGAGGTAGCAACAGATGATGTGGCAGCAGAAGCTTTACATTTTGCTTTAGCATTTTTCACAGCTTCATTGAACCATTTCTGAATTTCCTTTAGCTGATTTCTATAAGCTTTTTTGGCTTCTGTTTTAGCAGCAGTGCTGGTAGCGGTTTTAAGTGCATTTTTGTACTCTTGCAAAGCATTCTTCTTCTTATCCCTCATTTCTTTTGTTAATTGCTTCATTTCCTCATTTAAGCATTTTTTATATTCAGACATTCTTTCTTTTTTATAAACTTTTTTAAGTTCTTTTGCTTCTTTCTTCAATTCTTTACCTTTAACTTCTTTTGTTTTAGTAGCTGTAGAAGTTGCAACATTCTCATAAGTAGATGTAGAACTTGTTTGTGCAAATGTTAAGGTGTTAAATGATATAAACGCCACGAGTAATAAAAGGGTTGTATAGGTGGCTAACTTTGTTTTTTGCATTTTTTAATTTTAACTTAATACGACTTTATATTTAGATAAACTATAATAGTGAAATAAGTAAATTAAACATAGATAGGTGGTGCCTTATTTTCATAACTTTTATCAAAATTAAACTCTAATTTTTCTTCTTTTTCAATTATATCTAAAAAATTTAATTTTGAGGTTAATTTAAATAACAAAAACAAAACTAGATTAATCCAAAGTATTTCAAATATCACATTAACACTAATTAATCCAAATATACTATAAATGTCCAAATACTTAAAATCTGTAGTTAGAATAGAGGAAAGTTTTATATAATAATATAAAAAAAGGACATAGTTATAATTTAAATATATAGTAGTAGTAATTAACAATCCAGAAAATAAAACTATTAATACAAGATTTAAAATTTTCTCGCACCTCACTGCTTTCATTTCAGTTTAATTGTAGCATAAATCTTATCTTAAAGTCAAATTTTTAAAGTTTAATTTTAAATTAAAAACAGTTTAAATATTTTTATCTTAAGCTTATAATCTTCATTGTTTTTAAAAATTATAATATTATCAAAATATTATCAAAAAATTGCTTAAAATATACTTAAAATGTATAGAATGTCCGGTAATTTTTTAAAAATTTTAATATTTCTTTTATTAGTATATGCTTTTAGTTTGAGCAAAATAGCAACTGCTGCTTTAAAATGTGAAGAAATTAAAAAAATTCCTACAACCTCTAAAGTAATAGCTTTAACTTTCGACGATGGCCCTGATCCTGATATTACTCCTAGAATCTTAGAAATTTTATATAAAAATAATATAAAAGCAACCTTTTTTGTGGTAGGCGAAAAAGCTTTACTGCATTCAAGTATTTTAAAAGATATTTATGCTCAAGGACATACTATAGGAAATCATAGTTTCTCGCATATTGCTTTGGATGATAAGGATAAATCAACTATAAAAAAGGAAATCTTACTAACCAATTTGATTATAAAAATACTTACGAATTCAGAACCAAATATTTTTAGAGCTCCATATTATAGATGCTCAAAAACTTTGAATAATGTTTTAAAAGAAATGAAAATAAAGCATATTGGATATACTTATGCTGATTTTAATAAAAAAACTAAATCAAGCGATTTTATTAAATTTATAATAAATAATTTAACTCCGGGGATGATTATCTTAATTCATGAACACAAAAATATATCCTTTGGCTATGATAAAAGACCTACAGTTTTCATCTTGGAAGAGTTAATCCAGGAAATAAAACAAAGAGGGTATGAATTTGTTAGTTTTTAATCAACATATATTCTTTTATTCTTTAAAAGATGTTTAAGCCAATAATTAAAATAGAAAATTTTGAAATAGGAGAAATTATGCAAAGAATTAATAAATTCGTAGTTAAAGTAAGGATAAGGAATAAAATCACCTTTGCTCATTTAAATAACACTGGAAGATTAGAAGAGTTTGTTAGAAAAGGAAGAATTGGAATATTTTTGCCAATCAAAGGAAGAAAAACAAAATTTAGGCTTTCAATGATAAAAGAAAATAGCTATGCTTCGATTATTGATACTTCTCTTCAAATGAAATCCTTTGAAATTGCTTTAGAAAAAGGTTATTTAAGTTGGTTTAGAGGTGTAAAAATTCTAAAAAGAAATTTTAAAATTATAGACACGAATGGCACGCGAATAGAAAACACACGAATGGGACGCGAATACATACACGAATTAAACACGAATACATACATGAATGAATCACAAATAGATAAAACACGAATGGAACACGAATATAAAATCACGAATGATACACGAATAGATTATACAAATGAAACACGAATAAATAAATTCGTGGGTAATTCGTATGAATCATTAATTGATTACCTTATTGAATACAAAAACAAGTTTTATCTTGTTGAAATTAAAAGTGCAGTAATGAAAAAGAAAAATTTAGCAATGTATCCTGATTGTCCTTCAATTAGAGGCCAAAAACATATTAAAGCTCTTATAAACATGAATGGAAACCAATTAAAAAATATTCAAGAATGGCAACGAATAGGAAACATGAATGGCAACGAATTTAATAAACGAATAACAACTAATAAAATATATTCTATGATTGTTTTTATTGCCGGGATGAAAAATATAAATGCTTTTACCCCAAATAAAGACGCTGATCCTAAAATTTATGAACTTTTAAAAGAAGCAAAAAGAAAAGGAGTAAAAATTAAAGCAATACAAATTTATTTCGATTTAAGAAGAAAAGAGGTTATTCTCAAAAATGATAATTTAAAAGTTATTCTTTAGATTTTTCCCATTTTTCAGCATTCTCGATAATATCTCCTTCTTTAAATAAAATAGCTTTTAAAACCTCTCTCCATTTAGGTAATTTTCTTGTAAGCCATTCTAAATCAATGGCAAAATGTTCAAATTCTTCCTCTTGAGCATGTTCCATAATAGCTTTTACTTCTGGATCTTTCGTTGCTGCTATTCTTTGTTGGTACCAATTAATTGCCTCTGCTTCCTCAACTAAAGAGGCAATAATTCTTGCAAAATCTCTTAATTCAGAAGATAATTCTTCAGGTGGTTCGTGGTATTGATCAAAACCTGCCATTTTTATTAATTAAACTAAATTCCGACCATTAATTATTATATTATATCATTAACATTTACATTTTCTAACCCTTGCTAAAGAAAAATTAAAAGAAATTAAGAGTAGAATAATAGCTATAATTAAAATTTCGCTTCTATATTTTATAAAAAGGAGCATTGTACTTATACTTAAACCTAAAAGAGCAAAAATTGGAGCTAAGCAAGAAAGACAAAAAGCTGAAGATAAAATTCCAGCAAAAATTCCTAAAATTCCTGTTCCTGATTTTAAAGAAATCCCTGGCAAAATTGGCAGTTTAAGCTCTTTCTTTTCATAAATTAAAACAACTAAATTTAAAGAAATCAAAAATGAAAGAAGAGCAAAAATTAAATAATCTTTTTGGCTAAGATAAAGTTTTGAAATGGTGAAAAATTTAATTTTATCAAAACCAATCGGCGGCGTTAAATAAGTTAATAAAAAAAGTAAAAATAAAAAAAAGGATGAAAAATATCACAAACAAGCTTAAATAAAATTTATTTTTCAAAATTTGAATTATTGTTTTCATTTGATAATTTTACTTTAATTATAAGCTTTAATTACCTTAGATTTTAAAAAAAATATTTCTGACTTTCTTAATAGCTTCAAAGTGATTTATAATCGGAGGATAATAATTTAATTTATACTTTAAGGGATTGTGAATTTTATAATTTTCTTCATATTTAAGGTCAGGTATATACTTTTTTATGTAAACACAATCTGGATCAAATTTTTGAGACTGAAGAATTGGATTGAAAATTCTAAATTGCTTAGGGTCTGGACCAACTGAAGCACACCATTGCCAATTACCAACATTAACCACCTCATCATAATCTAGCAAATAATCTTTAAAAAATTTTTCTCCAATTCTCCAATCAACCAATAAATCTTTTGTTAAAAAATTAGCTAAAATCATTCTAACTCTATTATGAATCCAATTTTCTGTTTTAAGTTGGATTATGCCAGCATCAACTATAGGGTAGCCAGTCTGAGCATTTAAAAATTTTTCAATTAAAATTTCATTATTTTCCCAAGATAAATTTCTCCTTTTTTCCTGAAATTCTAAATTATTAAGTTCAGTAAAATAATACCTTATATGATACCAAAATTCCCTCCAGGCTAATTCTTTAACATAAGCCTCACTTAAATTTTTTATCTTATTATAAATTTTTCTAATTGAAATTATTCCAAATCTTATATATGGCGATAATTTTGATGTTCCATCTATCCCAGGAAAATTTCTTGTTTTATCGTAATTTCTAAAATTAAATTTTTGTAATCTTATAAAACCAAAATTGTATTTCCAAATTTTATTTTCTAAATCAAAATTATTATATTTTTTAATTAAATTATCAATTATATCAAGATCAAGATCTAATATTTTCTCATTTAATTTATTTATATCCACAGCAAACTCATTATTATCAATTAAATTTATCCATTTTTTATAAAATTGAGAAAAAATCTTGGTATAGCCAATTTTTCTAAAATCAACCAAAAAATTATCAAAAACCTCAATGAATTTTACTTTATATTTATTGCATATTTTTTTAATTTCATTATTTCTTTTTTCTCCACTCCATGTAAAAGATTGGGCAGTAAATAAAGCATTAGGTTTATATTTTAAGATTAAGAATTCCAGCACTTCTTTATCGTTTCCATAAAAAACATATAATTTTTTAATTTTTTCAGATAATTTCTTTATAGATTCAACTATAAAACCTAATTTTTGATTATAAGAATTTAATTCTTCTAAAATTTTTTTGTTAAAAATAAAAACAGGAATAATTTCATCGGAATTCTTAAAAGCTTCAAATAAAGTCTTATTATCTTCAATTCTTAAATCTCTTTTAAAAAGAAGGATAGAACGCATTAAAAATTAATTATTTTTAAACCCTTCATAAATCCTTTTTAAGGCTAAAACAAAGCTTGCTTCTCTTAAACTAAGATTATAATTATTTTTAATTTCCCAAACTTCTTCAAAGGCTCTTGTTAAATATTTTTCAAGTTCGCTAAAAACTTTTTCTTTGCTCCATCTTTCATTATTTAAATTTTGAAGCATCTCAAAATATGAAACAGTTACTCCTCCGCTATTTGCTAAAATGTCAGGAACAATAATCACTCCTTTTTGATTTAAAATTTCATCTGCTTCTTCAGTCAAAGGATTATTTGCCATCTCTAAAATTATTTTTGCTTTTACTTTATGAGCATTTTCTTTATGAATTACATTTTCAATTGCTGCTGGAACTAAAATATCAACCTCAAGCTCTAAAATCTCCTCATTGGTTATATCTTTACCTAGCCTTGAATCACAAACACTTCCAACACAATAACATCCAGAAATTATACCTTTTTCTTTTTTACATTCCATCACAAGTTCTGGATTAAATCCTTGCTCGCTATAAATCCCGCCTTTGCTATCAGATAAAGCAACAATTTTATATCCTTTTTCATAAAGAAACTTTGCCAAATTATAACCAACATTACCAAAACCTTGAATTGCAACCGTAAGTGGTTTTTGAAGATTTAATTTTTTGATTAAACTTTCTAAAATTATTTCACCTCCTTTACCTGTTGCCTCTTCCCTTCCTTCACTACCACCGTTTTCAATTGATTTTCCGGTAAAAGTTGCTTTTAGTCTATTTTCGTCGCCATTCTTGTTTTTATCATTCGTTGCTATTCGTGTTAATTTAATATACTCATCCACCATCCAATCCATTATTTTAGAATTAGTATTAACATCTGGAGCAGGAATGTCTTTGTCTGGTCCAATAAAATCATAAATTTTTCTGACATATTCTCTTGAAAGCTCTTCTAATTCTTTTTCAGTTAAATTTTTGGGATCAACTTTAATTCCTCCTTTTGCACCTCCAAGTGGAAGGCCAATCAAGGCAGTTTTTATTGTCATTAAAAAAGCAAGTGTTTTAACTTCATCTTCATCAACTTTGGGAAAATATCTAATTCCTCCTTTATATGGACCTAAAAAATTATTATGCTGAACTCTGTAACCTTCAAAAATTTCTAAATCATCATTTTCTCTTTTCAGCGGTAAATAAACTTTAATAATTCTTTGTGGATTTTCTAAAATTTTAAATAAATTATCAATGCTCTTTTCATCCTTTAATATTTTTTTTAAAATTTCCTTTATTTTAATAAGTTTTTCGAAATTTTCTTTAAACATTTTATTACAAAATATGCCTAAATATGTATAAAAATTATTATCTTATTGTCTAATTTTTTTTATTTAATCTTAATAAATTATAATCAATTTAAAATTAACTCTTTCAAATCTCTTAAAACTTCATCTGCATGAGTTTCAGGTTTTACATTTTCGTAAATTTTAACTATTTTACCCTGAGGACTTATCAAGAAAGATGTTCTTAATGTTCCTTCATATACTTTCCCCATAAATTTTTTCTTACTCCAAACACCATATTTTTTAACAACTTCTTTTTTCTCATCAGAAAGTAAAATAAAAGGTAAATTATATTTTTGAGCAAATTTTTTATGAGACTCAACCGAATCAACACTAATCCCCAAAACTACTACATCTAATTTTTTAAAATTTGGAAAGTTATCTCGAATCATACAGGCCTCTTTAGTACAACCAGGAGTATCATCTTTAGGATAAAAATAAGTTAAAACCCACTTTCCTTTATAATCAGAAAGCTTATGAATTTTTCCATCCTGATCCTTTAACTTAAAATCTGGCGCTTTTTGATTTACTTTAACTTTTATCATTGATTTTAGCTTTTATATAATCAAAGTTAAATTTTAACAAATTACTTCCCTACTTCAATCTGTTTTTGATTTTCTAAAATTATTTCTGGTTTGCCGCGATATTCTTTAATTTTTCCAATAATCAATCCGGCTACAATTATCCCCATAAAAATTTTATTTTCTTCCCAAAATTTTTTCATTCTTATTGAGGATAACTCAATTATTTTTTTAATTTTTTTTAATTTTATGATATAATATTATTGTAATCACGATGGGGGACTACCAAAGGGTTTCATCCCGCGGGAATGCCTCCTAAAAACTCAACCAAACAATCAGGAGCTTTATCACTTGTAATATAATTTTAAATCTTATTAAAAAGCATACAAAACAAAAACTTGAAAAAATATGGCAAACAGAAATATTTTAATTAAAGAAGGACGAAGAATAGCAATTTTGGATTTGAAGAAATATAAAGAAATGGTGAAAAAATTGAAAGAATATGAAAAGAAAGAAAAGTTGCTTAAAAGTTTAAAAAAATTTGAGATCTTAGCTAAATGGGGGAGAGGTTTTGCAAAAAGAAAGAAAATCACTCCACAAGAAATATTAGAGAATGATTAAGGTTGTTTTAGATACTAATGTTTATATTTCAGCACTATTTTGGAAAGGCGCTCCCTATCAAATTTTTAAAAAAATTCTTATTGGAGATATTTTAAATTTTACATCACCTGAAATTCTAAAAGAGATTAAAGAAAAACTTTTATACAAATTCAAACTTCCCCCAGAAAAAGCCAAAGAATATTTAGAAATTATAATTTTCAATAGTGAAATTATCTCGCCAAAAAAGAAAATAAAAATTATCAAAAAGGATCCTACTGATAATAAAATTCTTGAATGTGCTTTAGAAGCAAAAGCTTCATTTATTATCTCTGGAGACAAGCATCTTTTAGAAATTAAAAAATACAAAGGAATAAAAATAATCACTCCCAAAGAATTTCTATCTCGATTTTATTAAATTAAATTTAAATCATTAGGTATAATTGTTTAATTTTTATTTCCTGTATCCCTATAAAAACCTTATTTTCCTTCCAAAATTTTTTCATTCTTATAACTTCTCATAAAATTTTCAATTAATTCAAAAGTATTTCAATTTCATTATAATCTATAATCATCACCGAATACTTTTTTATTCTTTTTACTCTTCCCCGCCTCAATTTTTATAAAATTCATTCTAATTTAATTTCCTTTATCTCAAGTTGTGTTTCTTTTTCATAAAATTTACCTAACAGAATCCAAAACCCTTACTGGTATTTTTTCTACTCTATCAAGCCAATATTTTTCATAACCATGATATTTAACTTTATCTTTATCATCTGTATATAAGAAACAAAAAACATAGCAATTTAAATTCTTAAATTTCAACTTTTTTGGTTTATTATTATCTTCAAACAATTTTTTATACCAACTAATCTTATTTTCGTAAGCTGTATATTCAGTTGATTTTGGATCTACAAAAGCAATATAATATTCGTTTCTCCTCTTGAGCCAGAAAATAAAATCAGGTTTAAATTCGCTTAATTTATTTTCATTTGGATTCCAATAAGGAATAAAAACATCATCTAAAGTTCCATCAATTTTACTAAACATCCACCAATCAAATTCTTTAAATTTATTATTTTGGTCATTTAAATAATTTTCTAATTTCTCTATAAATTCAACTTCACTTTTGGTTTTGATAATGTGCTTAATATAATCAATTTTTTCATTCTTGCTTAAAACAATCGGCAAATAATAATGATTAGCAATATATTCTAATTTCAAATCTTCAAACGGCAAGCCTGATCGGGTTTGCATTACGGCACCTTTTATTGCTTCAAAATCTTTAAATTTTGCTTCTTCAATAACTATATTCTCAAAATGCTTTATCTCATCTTTTAATTCCTCTAATTCTTTAAATTCTTTAAATTTAGCACCCCAAAACCTAAATAAATCTCGTAAAATTAAATCAACATTTTTCTTTTCAGGTTCACCTTCTGGAGTTTTATAATAATTGTCTTGGTTATTAAAAGAATTTCTAAAATGTTTAATTAAAATTGGTTCAGTTTCATAAAGCATAAGCAAAATTTTATCATCTTTAATAAATTCATTAAATTCTTTTAATTTTTCAAAATCATTTGCTGAAACACTGAATCTGAAATTCTCTTCAAAAACTCTTTTATTTCCTTCTTTATATTTGGGTACTAGCAAAATTCCCTCTTTAATTTTCTCCTCATTTTTAAAAACAGAAATTTTTGCTCCTCTAAATGTTTTAGTTCTTATTTCATTTACTTCCTTAACAATTGTCTCAATAGCATTTTTATTTGTACCAAAAACAAATAAACTTTCAATTGAATAAACAAAATTTTTTATTTTCTCGAAAACATCGTTCACGATTTTTTCTTTTATAAACAAAATCCTTTTCCTTTCATCTTTAATTGGCTCAATTCTTACACCCCTTCCAATTGATTGCAAAACAAATTTTTTAGCATCTTTACCTACTCCTATGTTTATAAACATTATTATATTTGGCCTATTTGAATCCCAACCTTCATAAAAAACCCTTGAACCAAGTAATATATTTATTGGAGAATCTTCTCTATTTATTTTTTCAAAGTATTTTTCCTCTTCAAAAATGTGATTAACTTCAAATTGATCCAAAGTATTCTTTAACCATTCTGGCATCTCTCCAGTTTTCATTAAAGCAAAATGAATATCAGAAGTTTTTAATTTAAAAGCAACTTCACCTTTTTCTTTAGGACGATAAGAAATTTCAATTTTTCCTGGATTTTGAGAATTAAAAACTTCTTTTAAAATGTCTTTATAAGTAATTTTCGAAACTAAATCAAAATCAATATTTACCTCTTCTTTATCTGGAATTACATATTTATTCTTATTTTCAAGCTCTTTTTTCAGCTCTTCTTTTGCCAATTCTATTAAGGCTTTGTCAAAATTGTTTTCTGCTATATTTTCTAATTCATCAAAAAACAATTTTAAATCGGCATCTTCTTTATTAACTGAATTTACTAAAACAAGCAATAATGGGTTATGATAAAAATCTTTATTTACTTCTTTAATTTTTGAAACTTGCTTTTTGATATAAGCCAAAAGAATCAATGCTTTTAAAATAATCTTTTGCTTTTCTTCTCTTCTAAATTCATCCTTAAATGCTCTCGCTTCATAATCAGAAATATAAATTTTCTTTCCATATCCCTTTTCAATAAAAGTTGGAAGGTTATATTCAAAGCAAGTTGTAATTAAATCCCTTATATCATCAAATGTTGCTGAAAAATTAAAAAGAAAACCATTTTTTGAAAGAATAGAAAATATATGCTGTCTCTTTGATTCTTCTTTATCTCCTTTATGTGCCTCATCTAAAATAATAAACCACTTTCCATCATTGTAATAATTCCGAAAATCAACTATTTTTTCTTTTTCTTCACCCGAAAATAAATCCGATTTATAGTAAAAAACAAAATTTTCTTTAAACAAACTATTTCTTTTTACTTTCTCATAATCTTTCAAATCATAAACATTAATTTTATTTTCCCTTCCCTCATTATATTCCTTTAAATGGTCTTTAAATTGCTTTATCAAATCTTCCCTATGGGTCAAAAATAAAATATCATAATCAGGAATTTCTTTTCTTTTTATTAGTTCTTTTAAAAATTCAATAATTTTAACAATAACAAGCGTCTTCCCTGAACCTGTTGCCATCCAAAATCCCGCCCTATTTATAAAATGCTTAAAGCTTATTTCTCCATTTTCAATTGGATAATAATCAAAAATAAATTTATGTTTTCTTTCTTCTCTATATTTAAGCGAAACTTCATTTTCTTTTAATCCCCAATTAAGATATTCTTTAAACAATTCTTCTTTTCTTTCTTTATTTATCTCCAAATCTTCATTTTCTTCATAATCAAAAAACTTTTCATAATAAAGCCACAAAATCTTCAAAAAA
>JAGDWU010000092.1 GCA_023256115.1 Candidatus Aenigmatarchaeota archaeon
TAGATCTTTATGCAAATGCATAATTCCGACATATTCTTTATCTAAACCAAAAAAGAGTGGAGCTAACCTAGTTGATCGCTCAAGCAAAATTGGCAATACTCCGCTTGCATTAGGATCTAATGTTCCTATATGTCCACATTTATTTATTTTTAATAAATTTTTTACTTCGCTTGTTATTTGATGGCTTGTTGGGCCAATGTGCTTATCTAAAACTATAATTCCAGTTTTTTTAAGCTCTTCTAAATCTCTTTTTTCTGGTTCTTTGCCAAATCTTTCATCTGTTTCTTCATCTAATGTTCTATATAACCACATTAAGATTTTTTCTCTTTCTTTTCCTTCTTTTTCTCTTCTGCTTTTTTCATTTCTTTTATTTCATATGCTGCAGGCAATTTCAAATGAAACTTTCTATAAAGCTTGCTTTCTATCCATGCTTGCAAAACTTCTTCATCGCTTGCATCTTCTTTTATATTTAATTTTAATCCAGTATCCTCTAAATGCATTATATTACATCTTCTTCTCTTTACGCCAGTTAAAATTTTTGGACCCGTAATTAAAACAAAATTATCATCTATTTTTTTAACTACAACAGCATATCTTGAAGCTTCCCTTCCTTTTGTTTTTATTACTATACTACCAACTTCAATCATATTATTATTTTATTCCTTTTAACTTTTTAATAATTTTTCTTGCTTCCTCTTTTATTTTTTTAGTTGCACATTTACTACATAAATAGCCGCCATATTTCCTACTTACTCTTTTCATAGATTTTGGTAAAAACCTTAATTTTTCCGCTTTTGGAATTCCGAGCAATACTCTTTTGCAAATTGCACACTTCATATATCCCATTATAAAAGGTTTTTAAAAGTAATATAAAAAGTAAACAAGTTTATAAAAAACCAAAAATACCAATCTAAATTTCCAAAAGGAGTTTTAATAATTAAATTTTTAAACAAGTAACCAAACAACAAAGAAATCATTAAAGTAAAAAAGATAAAAATAAACGAAATTATAAAAATCTTAACAATTTCTTTTTTTCCTATTTTAAAAATTAAAAATCTTTTGATAAATTTTTCTTCTACTTTAATTTGAAAAAAAGCAATTATAATAGAAACGATTGTTATTTCAATCATTCCAAGTTAAATAGTTTCGGCAAGGCTTGTTCTCTTTCTCTTTTTAAGTTTTCATAAGTTGAATATGATATAGAGGTTGCTAAAATTAACCCAATTCCACCAATTATTCCAAAAATTTCTGAAATTATCGCAATCAAACCAACTATTATTCCGCTTAAAATTGATAAAGTAGGAATGTATTTATTTAAAATTTTTTCAATATCTTGTTTTGTTCTAAATCCAGAAATTGTGAATCCGCTTTCATATAGTGAATCTGCAATATCTTTTGCTGTCATTCCACCAATATTAACCCAAGTATATGAAAAAAGAACAGAAAGAGAAATTATTATAAATGAGTGAATTAGAAGTCTAATTAAATCTATATTAAAAATTGATTTTGGTGATGTTATATAGTAAATGAATCCGCTAACAGGTCCTTGAGTTGAAGATATACAACCTAATATTCCACAAAAAGTATCATATGCTACTTGAGTTTTTGCTAGCGAAAAAGCAAGAAACTGAAAATTTGCTATTAAAGCATAAGTAAAAATAAGAGGTAAAATGCTAGTATATAGTAAAGATAACTCTAGCGGCCTAGAAAAAATTGGGACTTGAAAGGTAATAGGAATTTCTATTCTCGTTCTTAATAAAATTATTAAAAGAAGCATTGTTGCAATTGTTAAAAATAAAGATAAAAATTCGGATATAAATGTTTTAATATTTTTATCTTTTAAAGAAAAAACAAAAGTAAAAGCCTTACTTATTGGATAAGAATTTTCATTTAATAGCACAAAAGAATTGTGAATGCTATCATAAGAAAAAGGACTTAAAGTATTTACTATAACTGTTTGACTTACTCCTAAAAATATTATTAAATTTATTCCACTTATAAATGTATATTTGTTAGCTATTTCAACCAAAAAATAAATTAAAAAAGTTCCAATAACAATTTGAATAAAAACAAAAATTTTTAAAAATAAATTTTCTTTAATTGGTAATATTTTTCCATGTACAAAGAAAAGAGATTCAAAAAATATAAATATAACGATAAATAATTTTTCTAAGCTATTATATTTTTTTCTCCCTTCTGGCTCTCTAATATTTATATTTATTATTTTTGATGTTACAAGTATGTGCAAAATAATTCCCGCAACTATAATTGGACTTATTCCTAAAGTTGCAAGAGTATTTAATTTAGCTCCAAGCAATGCTGAAAAAATTAATTGATTGAAAAATTGGATTGTTTGTGTTGTGTGTGTACCTATGAGAGGAACATGAGAAAGTAGAAAATATAAAGCAACAATTAAAAAAAGCCAAAACATTTTCTCTTTAAATGATAAAGGTCTTTCAGGTTTTTTAACTGTTGGAATATAATTTGATAAGCTATATATATCTATTTTCATTTTAGTATAACTTTTCCACCAAGTTTTTCAACTTTTTCGATTGCTTTTTTACTTGCCTCTTTAACAATTATTTCGGCTTGAAAATTTAAATTTCCTTTTGCTAATAATTTATCATACCCTGCTTTTGTTAAGTCGATAATAATTTTACCATTCTCTTTTTTAGCAATTTGTAAATTAAGAAATTCTTCTATTTTTTCGTTTATATCAATAAGATTTATAATTTTCTTCTCTTTTCTTAAAGGATATCTGAATCCTTCTTTTCCAAAATGATCTCTAGCATATTTTAAAGTATATAACCACTTATGCTTATGTAAACCAGCATTTCCTCTTCCACCGCGGGATCCGGCTCCTCTTGGATAGCCATGCCTTCCATGATAAGTCCTTTCCCCTCTTCTTCTTTTCTTTTTAAACCTAACTACCATATTATATTTTCATTTTTACTTAAATGATGCTCTCAAATTATTCTAATTTCAAAGGCTTAAAAATTATTTCTACATATTTTAACTTTTTATTTTTCAATTCTATTTTTCCAACTCTTTTAAATGATCCAAAAAAATTTTTTTCAATATCAAGCATTTCGAAAACTTTTTCAGAAAAGCTAGGAATGAAAGGCCATAACAAAATAGCTAAATCTTTTACCAAATTTGCTGAAAACATTAAAACTCTTTTCTTTTTTTCTTCATCAGCTTTCCATGGTTCATTTTCTTGAAAGTATTTATTTCCTAGTGTGCTTAATTCAATTATTTTTTCTAAAGCCCTTTTGAATTCTAAATTTAAAACTTTTTCTTTTATTTCTTTTTTCATTTTCTTTATTTCTTTTAAAATTTTCCTTTCTTCTTCACTTAACTTTGCAGATGGTATTTCACCTTCAAAATTTTTATTTATAAAACTTAAAACTCTATAAACAAAATTTGAAATGTTACCTATTAAAATTGAATTTATTTTTTCTTCAAATTCTTTAACTACAAAATTTGAATCTTTTTTTTCAGGTAAAATTAGTGAAAGATAAAATCTTATATAATCTGGTTCAATTTCATAAGATTTATCTTTTATTTTAACACTTATTTTATCTTGATCAACTTCAAAGAAAACCCCCCAATTTTGGCTTTTAGAAATTTTTCTATTTTCAAAATTTAAATACTCCATTCCACCAACATTATAAGGCAATGCTAAATTTGCACCCATTAAAATTGCTGGCCACCAAATTGTGTGAAATACAATGTTATCCTTTCCTATAAAATGATATATTCTGCCCTTCTTTTTAATCCAAAAATATTCATATAATTCTGGTTTACCAATTTTTTCAAATAACTCTTTAGAAAAAGAAATATAACCAATAGGTGCATCAAACCAAACATAAAAAACTTTATTTTCATATCCTTCTAAAGGAACTTTTATTCCCCAACTTAAATCTCTAGTTATTGCTCTTTCTTTTAACCCTTCTTTTAAAAAGCCTAAAGAATAATTTAGTACATTTTCTTTCCAATACTTTTTTTTACTTAGCCATTTTTCTAACTTTTTTGCAAATTTAGGTAAATTAAAAAATAAATGTTTTGTCTTTTTAAAAACTACTTTAGAGCCACAAATTACACATTTTGGTTCTATTAGTTCTATTGGATCTAATAATCTTCCGCAATTTTCACATTGATCACCTCTAGCTTTTTCATACTTACAATAAGGACAAATCCCTTCTACCCATCTGTCTGGCAAAAATCTTTTATCATTTTCGCAATAACTCATATCTATTTCCCTTTCTATTATATAACCCCTTTCTAATAGCTTTTTAAATATTTCTTTTGTTATTTGATGGTTTGTTTGATTTGAAGTTCTGGAAAATATATCATAAGAAATTTTCAAAAAATCGTAAATTTTTTTGTGTAGCACATAATACTTATCGCACAGTTCTTTTGGAGTTATTCCTTGTTTAAATGCAGCAACCTCTATTGGGCTTCCATGTTCATCTGTTCCACCAACAAAATAACTTTCATAACCAAAAATTTTTAAAAATCTATGAAAAATATCAGCAGGTAAATGTGAACCTGCAACATTTCCAACATGCGGCAAATTATTTGCATAAGGCAATGCTGCTGTTACTAAATATTTCACGCTTTTTTCTCTATTTCTTTTTCTTTTTTAGCAACTATTTCCTCTATTCCCAAACCTTCCACTATTTCTTTATATCTATTTCTTATTGTTACTTCAGTTACTTTGCATTTATCTGCTATTTCTTTTTGAGTTCTCGGTTCATTCTCTAAAATAGAAGCGATGTACAAAGCAGCTGCTGCTACGCCAGTAGGTCCTTTTCCGCTAATAATTCCCTTTTTTCTTCCTTGAGCTATAATATTTAATGCCCTTTCTCTAACTTTTTCACTTAAATTTAAGAGCGAGGCAAATCTATTAACAAAATCCTCTGGTTTAATAGGTAAAATCCTTAAATTTAATTGTCTTGCAATAAATCTATAAGCTCTTCCTATTTCTCTTTTTGATGTTCCAGCAACGCTAGCTATTTCGTCAAATGTCCTTGGTATACCTTCTTCCTTACAAGCAATATATATTAAAGCAGATATTATTGCTTCTATGCTTCTACCCCTAACAGAACCTTTTTCTATTAGCTGTGAATATAAACTTGCAACTCTCTCTTCAATATTTTTTGGTAATTTTAAATTTGAGCTAATTCTTTCTAATTCTGTTAAAGCATAAGTTAGTATTCTCTCTTTTGCTTGCATTAATCTTTTAGACCATTGAGCTAACCTATAATATTGAATTCTTTTTTCTGGTTTAACTTTATACAATTCTGTTAATCCTTTGCCAATTTGTGTTCCTAATCCTTTATCATGCTTAGTTATTTTTATTGGGCTTCCTGTTCTGGCTCTTTTTTCTAATTGCTCAGAACTAAAAGCTCTCCATTCTTGGCCAATATCTACTACACTTTCCTCTAATACCGCTCCGCAATCTGCACAAACATATTCTGCTTTTTCTGGGTTGTAAATTATATTTTCGCTTCCACAAACTTTACATACTCTTTTTTTCTCCATATAGTAAATATAATAACACTATAATATAATGATAAAAAGTAAGAAAGCAAGAAAGCAAAGAAAATATATTAGAGAAGCTCCTTGGCATATTAGAAGGAAATTTCTTAGCGCACACCTTTCGAAAGAATTAAGAGAAAAATATAAAAGAAGAAGTTTTCCTGTTAGGACTGGCGATCAAGTTATGATAATGAGGGGGAAATTTAAAGGTAAAATAGGAAAAGTTGTTAAAGTTGATTATAAGAAAATTAGAATTTATGTTGAAGGAATAACAAGAAAAAGAGCAGATGGAAAAGAAGTTCATGTACCAATACATCCAAGTAAAGTTATGATTATTAGTTTAAATTTGGAAGATAAAAAAAGGGTTGAAGCTCTTGAAAGAAAAATAAAATATGGTGCTTAAAAGATTATTAGCTCCAGATTTTTGGAAAGTAAGCAAAAAGGAATATAAATATGTAATAGAACCTTTGCCAGGGCCGCATCCAAAATTTTTTTGCATTCCAATTGCAATAATTTTAAGAGATATTTTAAATTTTGCAGATAATATTAAAGAAGTAAAAAAGATATTAAGCGAAGGTAAAGTAAAAGTTGATGGAAGAGTAATAAAAGAATATAGATTTCCTTGCGGTTTATATGATGTTATTTCTTTAGATGACAAAAAATTTTATAGAATTGTACCAACAAAAAAAGGATTGGAATTAAAAGAAATAAATGAAAAGGAAAAGGATTTAAAAATTTGTAAAGTAAAAAATAAAGTAAAAGTAGCTACAAAAAAATTCCAAATTACTTTGCATGATGGTAAAAATATATTAACTGAAAATAATGAAATAAAAGTTCATGATAGCTTATTGATAAAAGTTCCAGAAATAAAAATTTTGAAACATATAAAAATGGAAAAAGGAAATTTAGCAGTTGTTTTTAAAGGAAGAAATAGCGGATTTTTAGGAAAAATAGAAGAAATTTATCCTGGAGATATGTTAAAAGATTGGTTAGTAAAAATTTCTAATAACGAAAAAACTATTTTATCTTTAAGAGATTATGTAATTGCTGTAGAAGATTCTATAACAGTAATATGAATCAAATAGAAAATCCGATGAGAAAAATATTTGTAGAGAAAGTTGTACTAAATATTGGCTGTGCTGGTAATATGGAAAAAATTGAAAAAGCAAAAAAGTTGCTAGAAATTATAACTGGTAAAAAAGCTGTAATTACATATTCTAGAAAAAGGTCAACATTTGGAATTCCAAAAGGAAGACCAATTGGCGTAAAAGTAACAGTAAGAAAAAAAGAAGCTGAAGAATTATTAAGAAAATTGTTGGCAGCAAAAGGAAATAAAATAAAAGCTTCTAGCTTTGACGATTATGGCAATTTTAGTTTTGGAATAGAAAAATATTTTGAAATTCCTGGAATAAAATATGATCATACAATAGGGATTTTGGGAATGGATGTTTGTGTTAGTTTGCGAAGACCTGGCTGCTATTTAAAAGATGGAACAATATCAAAAAAACAAAGAGTAAAAAAAGAAGAGGCAATTGAATTTATGAAAAAGAATTTTGGAGTAGAGATAATATAAATAACGATTTAAAATAATTTATGGATTTACTAATTAAAGAAATAATAGATGAGATTTCAGTTTTTGCTAGTAGTTTATTATTTTTAAAAGAAAGAAATGAAGGTTCAGCAGTTTATAAAAATGCGTATGAAAGATTACCATATTTAATAAATGATATATTAGAAAGTGATTTTCTAAGTGAAAGAGAATTTATTAAAATTTTAGGAAATATAAGTGAATAATGGCCGTAATAAGAAGTATGTTTCAACCAAAAAAGAAAAGGAAGCATGGAAGAGAAAATTATAGATGTAGAAAATGTGGAACAACTAAAGGAGTAATAAGAAAGTATGGTATATTACTATGTAGAAAATGCTTTAGAGAGGAAGCAAAAGATTTAGGATTCGTTCAATATAACTAAACAATTTCAACCTCTTTTAGCAAGAAAACTGGCGCTATTCCTCTTTTAAATTTTGCAATTACTTTTCCTTTATTTCCATGAGCTCTAGTTATTTTTCCAACTTTTACTTTATTTTTATATCTCAATATAACTTTTTTTCCAATTAGTTTTTTTGCTTCCTCTCTGCTATTTATTCCATCTACTTTTAAAATTACTTGGTTCCATTTTCTATTTTTATTACTTAATCTATAGTTAACTATTATTGCTTTCATTATTCTTTTATTCCTAATTCTTTTAAAGCTTTTGAAGTATCTCTAATTAATAACCTTACAGCTTCCCTTAAATTATAAACTTCTTCAAAATTTATTTTTTCATATTCTTTATTTTTTATAAATTTGTTCACTTCAATTACTCTATCTATTGTATCTTTGAAGTAACTTGGGATTAATCCTTTGCTAATAAATTCTTTTTTAAATATTTCAATCATATTTTCTTTATTAAATTCAATTTTTAAAGAACTTAAAGCTCTTGAAATTAGTTCGAGCATAACGCTATAAGTTTTTTCAGCAATATTTTCAATTTTTTTAAGTTCTAACAAATTTAACAATATTATCATTTTATTTGAAAATTTTTCTGCCCTTTCAATCCATAAGTCTAATGTTTTTCCATCTATGTTAATAATTTCTTGATGCTCAATTTTTTTTCTTAATTCTATTATTTCCTTTATCCACTCAGCTAATTCTGGCTCAACCAAATTTTTATCAACTAGCTCAGCTTTAAATACTTCATATAATTTAGATGGTGCAGGCGGCTCTTTACCTAAAAACATTAAAACTGCTTGAGCACTATTAACAATTGCATAATAACAATCTTCTGCAATTTGCAATAATTTAACAGATTTTACCCTAGCAATTCTTTTTGGTACTTCTTCAATATATTTTTCTATAGCTTCTCTAGTTAAAGGAATTTTTCCAAGTTTCCATAGTCTTTGTAATGGTTTAAAAAATCCAGAATCATATATTGCTATTCCCTCTTTTATAAAATTATAAACAATTGGATGCCCTTGCCTAACATAATCCCAAAATTGAGTCATTAGATAAACAGGTTGCAAAGAAATTAAACTTTTTTCTTTTTCTTCTTTTGTTATTGGATCTATTTCCTTTATTTTTGCTTCTTTTATCGAATTTGCAATTTTTTCCAATTCTTCATCTATTTCTTCAAAATAACTTTCTGGAATGTGAGTTGTTAATTCTGAATTACATTTTGGGCATTTTATTAATTTATCTTCTGCATCAATATAAATTGAATTGCACTTTTCACATCTCTTTAATATTGTTTCATCAATTATAATCAAAATATCAATATCGCTTTTTTCTTTAAATTCTTCTCTAACAGAAGAACCAAATAAAACAATGCTTTTTATTAAATTTCCGAATTTTTCTAATGCTTTTTCTGCAAATTTTTTTGCAACTTTAATTCTCTCTTCCTTATTCATTTTTCATTCTTTCAATTATTTGTTTTGCAATATTTAATGCTTCATTTAAATATAACCCATCTATTTCTTTTACATTTTCATGTTCTATATCTTTCCACATTTTATCTATTTTTTCAAACTTTTCTACATACTCCTTTTCCAATTTACCTTCTTCAACCATTTTATTTAAATATTTTAAAACTTCTTTTGGATCTGGAATTACTTTGTATTTTTTCATTATCACAGATTGACAAGCATCTATTGCTGCATATCTTAGTTCAAATACTAAAGATTTTAAATCTTCTAAAACTTTTTTTAGCTTTATTTCTGCGCTTTTTTTCTTTATTTCTATTGCTTCTTCGCTTGCTCCAATTAAACCTTGTTCAATCATTATTTTTATTGGTTTTAAAATTCCGCTATCAAAAACTATTATTCCATATTTTAAATAATTAATAATTTCTGGCGCAGTTTTTCTTAAAAATTCCCAAAAGTCGGTAAGCAAAGTAGTTTGAATATGCAAATTATTTTTTCTTCCTAATTCATGTAATGTAATAATTATTTCATCTAAGCTTTTTGATGTTTTAAAAGATGTATTATCAATTAAAACCCAAACATCTATATCACTTGTTGCTTTCATTAAACCTTTTGCTGCAGATCCAAATATTACAATTCCTTTTATTAAGTAACCAAAATTGCTTAATATTTGATATGAAAAATCAATTACTTTAGGAAATACTTCTTTCTTTATTTTTTCTTTTGATTCAATGCTAATATCAATATTTTCAAGCTCTTTTTCTAAATCTTCGATTTTCATAAAATATTTTTAAACTACTTTAGCTCTTCTCTTGCCCATTCTTCTGGCCTTTTCCTAAACTTTTCAATTGCAGTTTTCCCTAGCTCAGTATGCGTTTCTTCTGGCAATGTTATTAAACCAGCTAGCGGATCTAAAGTATGTTGCTTAATAATTTCTAATTGCCTATAAAATGGCATTCCGGATTTTTCAAAGCTTTCTTCTAACATTAATTTAATTGCTTGTTCTTCGTTTAAATCTTTTTCCAAATATTCAGCAATTTTTCTCATTGCCAAAATTACAGTTCTTAAGAATTCATATGGTAATCTTCCGCCTCCTCTTTCAAAAATTAAATATGCATATGTTTTTTTGCCTTTAAATTTTCCAAAACCTAAATCTTTTATTTTATAACAATATCTAAAAACTTGTTCATGCTCATCGCTTCCGATATCAAATGGAATATGAGTTGTTCCAAAATATGGCTTAGGAACTCCTATATGATAAACAGCAATTCTAGCATCTAAATTATATTCTTCAAATTCTCTTTTTGTTTCTTCTATTTCTTGATTTATGTCAAACGCATGACTTAATAAATGCTCTGTATCTATTGTAACTGCAAACCCATCATATTTTGAAATTTTTTTAAAGCAAGAATTTAGAACATGAGCTAAAAACATTACATCTTTTAAATGACAAATTTTTCTCATTCCTGGATATGCTACTTCTTCTCTTCCGCTTTCTGGAGTTTCTATAGAAATAAAAAATGGTGTAAATCTATTCATTTCTATTTTTCTTTTTTTAAATTCTTCTTCTAAATCTTCACAAATTTTTTTAATTTTTTCAAATGCATTCAATTTTGCAAATTCAACAAGCTTTTTGGCTCTTTCTATTTTATTAATTGATTTATAATAGCCAGCTCTTTTTCCAATTTCTGTTTCTTTTTTAATATTTTCTTCTAAATCTGCCTTTAATACAAATTCTGGTAAGTTTTCGTAAGGCGGAACAATAAAATTAAAAAGCCAATAAATTGTTGCAACAAAAACATTAATTAAAGGGTTTAATAAAATTCTTCCGCTTAAATATTCTATTGTTATTATTTTCTTTTCTATCGCTTCATCTAAGCTTTTTATATCGTTTATGTAAATGTATCTTTTTAATAAAAGCTCTAAAGCATTAAAATCCAAATATTTCAAGATGTTGAAATCCTCTTTATATTTTTTTATTTTTACATCTTTTTTTTCTTTTAATAATTCAACAAATTTAACTACAATTAAAGATGCTACATCATCATACAAAATTACACCCCTTAAACCAACTTCTCTTATACCTCTACTAAATTCCATATATCTTTCATAAATGTCGTCTAAAAACTCTTTTACCTTTACAACTATTTTCCTTTTGTTTTCATCTGCTAGCGTATTTTGATAATCTATTTTCTCAAATAAGAATGAAAAAAATTCAACAAGCTTTGCATTTCTAATTTCGTCAGCGGCAAGAATATTTTCAAAAATTTCAGGAAGAGGTCGTTCTTTCATTCTTTTATATCCAATTTTCTTTATATTTTCTTTTAACTTCTCTTTATTTTCTTTAATTTTATTAACAGCCCTCTGAAATCTTTCCTTTTCCTCCTCCTTTAATCCTTCTTTGAATTGTTTTCCAAGTTCTTCAAAAATGAAATTAAATATTATATCCTTTTCGTCAAATAGTAAAGAAGCTAAAGTAGCGCAAAAGATTAAAGTTTTAAATTCATGATATTCAACTGGCCAACCCCTAACAAGTCTTAAATATGTTAAATCACAAAGTTTTTCTTTAAACCAATCTTTTAAACCTTCTACAACATCTAAAAATTCCTCCCAATTATAGCTTCCAAAAGGTGTTACAACAATGTATAAAGGTGGAAGTTCTCTTATTAATCTAATTCCAACTTGATGAGTTGAGCTTGCATGAAAAACTTCATAATGAGGAAAAATTTTTGGATTATAATTTTCTATTTCATCCTTTGATAAATAAAAAAAATCATATAAATATGTTAAATCTCTGTGTAAAAGCAAATGATTTATTTTCCAGTGAGATTGTTCCATTACTTCAAAAGTTGTATAGTGCGTAATTAATGCACCGTGTAAAGCCCATTCAATTTTCATTTCATTTATTAACCTTGCAATTCTAAAAATTAAATTTGGTTCGAAATATTCTGCTAATGTTTCCCAATCAATTTGAAAAAAATTACAGCCACTAGTATAACCAAAAGATAATTTTTCTGCAATTCCAGCAAATTCTCTTGCAGCTTCTGCTCCAGCTCCTAATGCAATTGTATATGCACCAGGAGTTATCCCAATGTAATATGGCATAATATATGTTAAATTTAAAAAATGCACCATCTAAGATTTAAATTTATTACTTCTCATAAAATAATGCAAAAAGAAATTGAAAGAATGCCTCATGTTAATTATAACTAGTTTACTAATAAACCAAATTCCCAATAATATAATATATGAGAAGAATTCAATGGTTTGCACGCGCTTTAATATCCCTGCTTGCTGGTGTAATTTCTTCTACCTTTTATCACGACTGGGGAGAAGTTTGCCGTTCCATTCTCCCCTTCAAAGAATCTACTGATGCAATGTTTTATGTTGCTTGTCAGGTAAATAGAGTGTGTTGGAGGGTTACTTCATTTTTTCTTATGGTAGGATTTTTGATATTTACTTTTTGTGGTTTACTTGAAAAGGAAAAAACAAAGAAAAAATAAAAATAG
>JAGDWU010000057.1:0-788 GCA_023256115.1 Candidatus Aenigmatarchaeota archaeon
AGAATTTTTTCTGATTATTTAGATGTAGATTTGCTGCCAAAATATTTAAGAGAACATAAATGGAAATAAATAAGATTTAACATAATTGTATAACTTTATTGTACAATTATATTATGCATATCAAAAAATTAATTTTGCAAGGATTTAAAAGTTTTAAAAGAAAAACTGTAATTGAATTTAAAAATAGCTTAAATATAATAGTAGGCCCAAATGGAAGCGGAAAAAGCAATATTGTTGATAGTATAAGTTTTGTTCTTGGTAAATTATCTGCAAAAAGTTTAAGAGCAGATAGATTAAGCGAGCTAATTTATAATGATGGAAAAAATAGTTTGGATTTTGCAAGCGTTACTTTAGTATTAGATAATTCTAATAACGAAATAAAAAGTTTACCAAACGAAATTACAATAACTAGAAAAGTAAATAAAAAAGGTCAAACTTTATATAAGTTAAATGGAAAAACTGTAACTAGAGAAAAAGTTTTACAATTTTTGTATAATATAAATTTAGGTCCAAATACGTATAATATAATTGCTCAAGGTGAAGTTGATAGAGTTATAAAAATGAAACCAGAAGAAAGAAGAAAAATTATTGATGAACTTTGTGGAATTGCAGCTTTCAATGAAAAAAAAGAAGATGCATTAAGAGAGTTAGAAAGAATTGATCAAAAATTACAACAAATTAGCTTAATTTTAAATGAAAAGAAAAAAAGATTAGATGAATTGGAAGAACAAATAAAAATAGTAAAACTTTATAAAGAATTAGAAGAAAAGATTAAAATTTTAAAAGCA
>JAGDWU010000057.1:798-5323 GCA_023256115.1 Candidatus Aenigmatarchaeota archaeon
GTATTCAAAGTATGCGTTCGCATACGTGAATGCTGGTAGAAGATATGAGCCAGGAATTAAAGTTATAATACCACAACCATCAGAAAAATTCATAAACATTCTCCAAAAGATCTTCTCAAATGAAAAAATAGAAACAATGAAAGAAAGAATTGAAAGAGAGAAAGAAGCTATAAATTTGAGAAATACTTTATTAGAACTAAAATTTAAGCTAGAAAAAATAGATAATGAAATAGAAAGATTAAATGCAGAAATTTTAATTGCTCAATCTGCAAATAAAGAGTTACCAGTAGCTGTAAGAGAAATAATTAATTTAGGAATAAAAGGTGTTTATGGCACAATTTATGATTTAATGCGAGTAAGCGAAGAATTTGAAACTGCAATAATTGTGGCTGCTGCAAATCATTTATATGATATTGTTGTTGAAGATTTTGAAACTGCAAAGTTTTGCATTGAATATTTGAAAAGAGAAAAAATTGGAAGAGCAACTTTTATTCCGCTAGACAAAATAAAACCAAAAAGATTAGATGAAAAATATTTAGATTTGCCTGGAGTAGTTGGAATTGCAAGCGATTTAATAAAATATGATAAAAAATTTGAACCTGCTTTTCAATTTGTTTTTGGAAATACTTTAGTAATTGAAAATTTGGAAGTTGCAAAAAATATTGGAATTGGAAAAGTTAGAATGGTAACTTTAGATGGCGATTTAATTGAAAGAAGCGGTTTAGTAACTGGTGGATTTTATGAGAAAAAAGCTATTAAACTAATATCAAGCGAAACAGAAACAAAAATGAAAAAAATAAAAGAATTAAATTCTGAAAGAGAAAAAATATTGGAAATGATAAAAGAAATTGAAGAAAAATTAAAACAATTTGAAAAGAAAGAAGAAAAAATCGAAATAAAATATTTAAGTGAAGAAGAAATAGAAAAACTAAGAAAAGAAAGAAAAAAGCTTTATGAAAAAAAGGCAGAAATTCAAAATAAGTTAAGCTCGATAAGAATGAAATTGGTTAGAATTGATTTAGAAATTGAAAGTTTAAATGAGCAACTAAAAGAATATGAAAATATAAAAACAATTGATAAAAATTTGGAGCAATTAGAAATTGAATATGAAGAAACAAAAGAAAAATTGAAAAATATTGGATATGTTAATTTTAAAGCAGAAGAAGAATATAACAAAATAAAACCGATTTATGACGAAATCTATAAAAAATATCAAATAATTAACCAAGAAAAGCAAAAAATTTTAGAATTCATTAATGAAATAGAAAAAAAGAAAAGAGAAACCTTTATGAAAACTTTTGAAATAGTTAATCAAAATTTTTCATTTTTATTTTCTAAATTGTTTGGCGGGGAAGCGAAATTAGAGTTATATGATGCAGAAAACATTGATCAAGCAAAATTAATTATAAAAGCAAGATTTCCAAATAAACCATTTTTAAGTATAGATGCATTATCTGGTGGAGAAAAAACATTAGTTGCATTAACATTTCTTTTCTCTTTGCAAAAAGCTAAAGCTCCATTTTTTGTTTTAGATGAAGTTGATATGATGTTAGATAAAGAAAATAGTGAAAAAATAGCAAAAGCGATAAAAGAATTATCAAAGGAAACACAAATAATTTTAATTTCTCATAATGATATAACAATTAAATATGCAGACGCTTTATTTGGAGTCACAATGGTAAATGGTGAATCAAAAGTTTTATCAATAGATTTAAATGAAGCATTAAAATATGCTAGTTCATGAAAGATTAAAAGAGATAATGGAAAAAGGAACATGGGAAGATTTATTAATTTATATTGTTGAAGTAGAAAAATTAGATGCAGAAAAATTAGATTTAATAAAATTTATTGATTCATTTTTATCATATATTAAAATTGCTAAAGAACTTGATTTTAGAATTCCTGCAAAAGTTTTATATATTGCAGTTTTACTTTTAAAATTAAAATTCAAAATATTCTTTGAAGAAAAGCAAGAAGAAAAAGAAATAATTGAAATTCCAAAAATTGATTTAAGTAAAATTGAAATTTCAATTCCAATAAAAAGATTTCCAATTGCTCATACAACTTTGCAGGATTTGATATTAGCATTAAGAAAAGTTTTAGAACAAAAAGAAAAAAAAGAAATTAGAAAAATACAATTAAGTTCTCAAAAAGAAAGATTCAAATTTAAATTTGAGGAAGCAGAAAAATATATTTTAGAAACTGAAAACAAAATAAATGAATTGTTAAAAAATAAAGAAAAAATTGAATTTAAAGAAATACTTAATGAATTTAGTAGTGAAGAAATTGCTTTAAGATTGTTTTGTGTTTTGAATTTGGAAATGAAAAATAAAATTCAAACATTTCAAGAGGCTCCATTTAAGGAAATTTGGATTTATAAATAATGGATTTAACAAAAATTTTTAGAGTTAAACCAAATCAATATGTTAAAATAAAAGATTTTAACGAAATAGATAAATCAATTTGGGAAAAACCAATTTTAGAAACATTTGAAAAAGCAGCAGATTTGTTTATAAAATATGAAAATAATGAAATAAAAATTTTCGCAGCAAGCGAGTGGTGGGTTTTAGAAGAATGGGGAAGGGATACTTTTATTTCATTACCTGGCTTGTTATTAGTTAGAAAAAAATTTGAGGAAGCTAAAAAAATTATTTTAAAATATGCAAATTTAATAAAAAACGGATTAGTACCATGCAAAATTAAAGAAAATGAAATTTATTATAATAGTGCAGATACTTCTTTATGGTTTATTTATGCAATTAAAAAATATGTAGAATATACTAAAGATTGGAAATTTGTTGAAGAAATTGCAGATAAAATTGAAAATATTCTAATGTTTTACATTGTTGGAACTGGATATTATGAGCAAGAAAAATTTCAGAAAATTTATATGGATAAGGATTATTTAATTGTTTCTCCAGCAAGAGCAACATGGATGGATGCAAACGCATTTGGAAAATTGCCACCAGTAACTCCGAGAAATGGTAAAGCTGTTGAAATAAATGCTTTATTTTATCTAGCTCTAAAATTTGCAATAGAAATAGAAAACAATACTAACTACGAAATGAAACTAAAAGTTGATAAAATTTCTAAAAAATTAAAAAAATCTTTTAGAGAAAAGTTTTGGGACAAAGAAAGAAAAATTTTATTTGATGTTATCGAAGGTGATCCGGATGGAAATGCAATTAGACCAAACATGCTTTTTGCAGCTTTAGCTAATGATTTACTTACTTTTGAACAAAAGAAAAGAGTTTTTGAAGTTGTAAAAAATGAATTATTAACTCCAGCTGGAATAAGAACTTTATCTCCCAAGCATCCTAAATATAAAGGAGTTTATGATACATTTGCTCCGCTAGAAATAAAAGACCAAGCATATCATCAAGGCTCTGCTTGGCCTTGGTTATTTGGTCCTTTTATTGATTTGCTAGTTCAAATTAGAAGAAAAGAAAGAAAAAATGAAGAGGAAATAAAAGAGGAAATAAAATATTATTTAGCTCCCTTAGTTTGTTTTTGCTTAGAAAGTCCTTATAAATCTTTGCCAGAATTGTTTTCTGGTGATTATCCTTATGAGCCAGGCGGAACACCAAGTCAAGCTTGGAGCGTTGCAGAAATATATAGAGTTTTAAAAGAATATGTTTTCAAATGATTTTTGCATAAGCTAATGCGCCAAGTAAAACTATATCATTTAGTTTTGTAATTTTAATTTTTGGAATTCTATTTATACAATATTTTTTAATATATTTTTTAATTGGATTTAAAATTTCTTTTTTATTATTTATTGCTATTGATCCGCCTATAGAAATAAATTCCGGATCAAAAATATTTATAACATTCGAAATTCCAATTGAATTTATTTTACCAATTTCATTTATTACAAATTTTGAAAATTTATCATTTTCTTTTGCACACTCAAAAACAAGTTTAGAATCTAAATTTTTAAATTTGTTTGATTTTTCATAAAGTAATGAATTTTTATAATCAAAATTTTTTGCTAAATATTTAACAAAATTTGGAATGTTTTTTCCTGCACAATATGCTTCCCAATGTCCATAAGCTCCACAACCACATTTTAATTTGCTGTTTATATCAATTACTGTATGTCCAATTTCACAAGCATTTCCATCTTTACCTTCGATTAATTTTCCATTTATTATTGCCCCGCATCCTATTCCAGAGCTAAATGTTAAATAAACAATATTTTCATAATTTTTTCCATCTCCAAATTGCTTTTCTGCTAACACAGCAGCTTTGCAATCGTTTATTAATTTAACGTCAACTTTAAACTTTCTTTTCAAGAATTTTACAATTTCAACTTTTCCAATTTTTAAGTTTGCAGGATTAATAATAATTCCTTTTTTAATATCTAATGGTCCAATGCTTGCAATTACTATTTTTTCAACTTTATATTTTTCAAAAAAATATTTAACGTTTTTTGCAATTTGATTTAAAATTTCTTTTTCATTAGTTTTTTCGACAATTTTTTCATAAATTTCATCTTTTCCAATTGCAACTCTTAAATTTGTTG
>JAGDWU010000057.1:5333-6318 GCA_023256115.1 Candidatus Aenigmatarchaeota archaeon
CTATGCAAACAATCATTTATAAACAAAATCTTTATATTTTTTTATTATTTCATTTTCCTCTGGAATTTCATTTTTTTCTAATGCTAAATAATAAGAAACAAAATCGCAAAACCAAATTAAATTTAAAATTCTTTCAATTTTTAATTTTCCTTCTGCAAATATTTCAATTATTTCTGTTTTTGCAATTTTTTTGAAAAATTCATAAGATCTTTTAATAAATTTATTTTCATTTTTTAGATCCCTTAAAAATATTAGTATGTAATTATTGTTCAAATTTTTCCAACTTTCTATTTCGTTATGAGAAGCTTCTGGCAATACTTCAAATTTTGAAATTGTTTTTGAGTTTTCATTTAATTGATCTTTAAATCTTTTTGCAACAGAAAAATAAGAGCTTAAAATAATTGGAAATTTTTCTTTTAGAATTTTAGCAATTTTCCTTGCTTTTTTTTCGCTAACTTTTTTAATTTTTAACTTTTTTAATTTTATAAATTCCAATTCGTTTAAAATTTTAATAAGAGAAGCGAGTAAATGCGGAAATGCAAATCTTGGAACTAAGTTTTTCTCAATTTTTATTATTGGGTAGTTTTTTAAAACTTTTTCTAGTTTTCCACCTGAGCAAATTCCTACAATTTTGCATTTTCTTTTTATTGCTTCTTTGGTTTGAATTAACGTTTCAATAGTATTTCCAGAATAACTTATTGAAATAACTAGCGAATTCTTATCAACAAATTTCGGAAGTTCATATTTCCTATTTATTATTATTGGCAACTCTAATTCAAAAGCTTCATTAATTACATCACCAGCTATTGCTGAACCGCCAACTGCACAAATTACAATTTTATTAACGTTTTTATAATCTTCTGGTAGGCTAATTTTTCTTTCTAATATAGTGTTAATAATAGAATCAAAACTTTTTAAAATTTTTATCATAATATTTTAAAAATTATTATTTTATGGGCCCGTAGTCTAGTGGTAGGACACCGGC
>JAGDWU010000057.1:6328-12321 GCA_023256115.1 Candidatus Aenigmatarchaeota archaeon
CTGGCGGGCCCATTTTAAATTTTTATTATTTATATCACATTTGATAATACTTTCAAAATTATTAATTCAAAAATTTACTTTAATCCAAACTATAAGTTTACTTTATATTAAAAATTAAACTTAAAGTTTTGACGAGTTTAAATTTTTTATAGTATAAAGTTTTTACACTATTATGATAGAAATTTCTTTATTCGAATTTGAAAAATTAGACGAAGAAAATGAATATGACATAATAATAGTTGGGGCAGGAATAGCCGGCTTAACAGCAGCAATATATTGTGCTAGAGCTGGTGTAAAAACTTTAGTAATAGAACATAATGAGCCAGGTGGTCAATTATTGCTAGCTGACATAATAGAAAATTATCCTGGATTTCCAGAAGGAATTAGTGGTTATGAATTATCAAAAAGAGTTTATGAGCAAGTAAAAAAGTTTGGAGCAAAAATTTTAAAAAATCATAAAGTAATTAAAATTTATTCTCAAAATTCCTATAAAGTTGTTGAGTGTGAAAATGGAAAAAAATTTAAAGCTTTAGCTATAATAATTGCTACTGGCTCAAAACCAAGAAAACTTGGAATTGAAAATGAAGATAGGTTTATTGGTAAAGGAATTTCGTATTGTGCAATTTGCGATGGTTATTTTTTTAAAGGTAAAGATGTTGCAGTTGTTGGTGGTGGAAATACAGCAATAACATATGCTTTATATTTAGCAAACATTGCAAGAAAAATTTATTTAATTCACAGAAGAAAAGAATTTAGAGCAGAAAAAATTTTAATTGATAGATTAAAAAATTACGAAAATATTAGTTTTATTTTGAATAGTGTTATAGAAAAAATTGAAGGAAAAGAAAAATTGGAAAAAATTTATGTTAAAGATTTAGAAACTGGAAAAATTTCTGAATTAAAAGTAGATGGTTTGTTTATCGCAATTGGAAGGGTTCCAAATACTGAATTTATTAATGTAAAAAAAGATGAAGAAGGTAAGATAATTGTAAATGAAAATTTAGAAACTAGCGAGCCAGGAATTTTTGCAGCTGGTGATTGTAGAAAAGGAAGTTACGAACAATTAACAACTGCAGCTTCAGATGGTACTATTGCAGCTCTAAATGCTTTGAAATATATTGAAAAAATAAAAGCTAAGATATAAGCTTTAAAACTTCTTGCGTTTCTTCTTCAGTATAGCCAATTTCTCTATCTTGTTTTATAAGTAATTCAATATTTTTTTTCCAAGTTTCTTCATCTCTAATTAACAAAACTACTCTACTTTTTTCATCTACAAGTTTAATTTTATAGCCAGTAAGCTTTTCAATGTCTCTTGCATATTCTAATAATTCTTCAATTGTTGGCATGTTCTCTTTTTTTAATCTTATTTTCGAATCACCAACCCAAGTATAACCTTTAAATTCAACAAACATTGGCTTAGCAAATTTTATTATTTCTGCATATTTTTCTTTTTCTTCAGGATAATTTGTCATAAAGTTAAAACCTTTTACGCATGTAAATCTTAAAACTGTTCTGCAATTTCTCTTTTCAAACTCTTTAAATAGTGCTAAACTTCTTAAAACTCTTTCATAAACATTTCCTTTTTCAAATGGATTGCAAGTTTTTTTATAAATCTCTAAATTCCAGCCATAAACGCTAATATATAAATTAGTTGGTATTGCATCTTTTTCTAAAAGCTCTTTTAGCTTTTCTGGAAATGTTCCATTAGTTACTAAAAATGCTGTCATTTTTCTGTTTTTTATTTCCTTTATTAATTCAGCTAAATAAGGATATAATGTTGGCTCGCCATCTAAAGAAATTGCGACATGTTTTGGATTATTTGCTTCAATCCATTTTTTCTTTTCCACTTGTGGATTTCCTCCAAAACCGCTTAATAATTCTCTTTGTGCTTTAATTGCTTCATCTAATAACTTTTTAGGTTCTTCAAATTTTATCGGGCTTAAAAATCTTTCCTTTGTATGAATTCTCCAACAAAAAATACAATCAAAATTGCAATAATCTAAAGTTGGAGTAAATTGAACGCATCTATGAGACCTTACCCCATACCAAATTTTATAGCAATATTTTTTTCCTTTCAATGCGCTCTTTGTCCATCTACAAATTTCTATTGCTGCATGGTTTGCAAATACTCTATATCCAGCTTTTATATGCCTTTCAAATCTTTTTTCTATTTTTAATTGAGTGTTCATAAACAATAGAAGAATAAAAAATTTAAGTTAGTTATGGGCCTGTAGCTCAGCCCGGAAGAGCGTTGGCTTGCGGAGCCAAAGGTCGCGGGTTCAAATCCCGCCAGGCCCATTTATTTTTTTAAATATAACATTTTTCTATTTTTTAATATTTTTAATAGCAATTTAAAATTTATCAAGCTATTTTAACTTTCTTCATTCTACAAAGGATTTTAAAAATTTTATTCCTTGTAGTATATATTCCTTTTTTATTAATTTAAAAGTATCCAAAATAGAATGGTAAAAAGTGTAGTAAATTTTCATTTTTTCTTTAGTATAAATAGAAGATAAAATAAAAGTTTTCTTAAGTATAGAATCAAAATTTTTTATTGGAAAGGCTAAATATAAAATTTCTTTGTTTTGAAAATTTTGCAAGGAGCAAAACCTAAGCTATCAACTACTAATATTCTTTTACAGCTCTTCATTAAATGTTTGAACTCTTTTTCAAAAACTCTAATCTTAAGGTTTAAAAGTTTTTCGATGAATATAAAAAAATAGCAAACAATAGCATTAAACATTGCTTTTTAGCCTTTTATTTAATCTTTATAGTTTTGTATAAATTGTTATAGAAATTGATTTAAAAAAAGATAAACAAATTAATACATACAGGCAATCCAAATGGGGGGCCTTTGCAAGTAAAGTGGAATAGTTCTTAGCTCTAAATAGATATAAAGATGATATATAAGATACTTTCGATAAAAAAACATATAAAATGGAAACAATAATAAAAAGCGCACTAAGAAGGGTATTAGCAGAGGAAAACCCAAATTTAGCTAACGCAATGAAAGTAACAACAGGTGCAATAAGAAAAGATATAGATTACTTTAAGTTAGCAGAAGAACAATTTGGAGTAAATGTAAAGAAAGCTAAAATAGTTGCAGTTGGTGTTGGAGGTGCTGGTTGCAACACAATTACAAGGTTGACTGAAATTGGAGTTCAAGGTGCAATAACAGTTGCATTAAATACAGATGCAAAACATTTGGCTGTAACAAAAGCAGACAGAAGAATATTAATTGGAAAAGAATTAACAAAAGGTTTGGGTTGCGGTGGAGAACCTGCAGTTGGAAGAAAAGCAGCTGAAGAATCAAGAAATGAAATAAAAGAAGTACTTGAAGGTGCAGATATTGTATTTCTATGTGCCGGATTAGGAAAAGGAACAGGAACTGGTGCTAGCCCCGTTGTTGCTGAAATTGCAAAATCGACTGGAGCATTAGTTATTGCTACAGTTACAATGCCGTTTTCAGCTGAAGGATCAAGAAGATTAAAAGCAGAAGAAGGATTAAGCAGATTAAGAGAACATGCTGATACTGTAATTGTGATTGAAAACGATAGATTATTAAAATATGCAGGAAAACTAACAATTCAACAAGCATTTGCTGTTGCTGATGAATTAGTTGCTAACATGATTAAAGGAATAACAGAAACTATTACATTGCCAAGCTTAGTTAATTTAGATTATGCAGATGTTAGAGCAGTAATGAGCACAGGCGGTGGAATTGCTGCATTAGGAGTTGCAGAAAGTTCTTCAAGCGATAGAGCAAGAGATGCTATAACAAAAGCTTTACAAAATCCATTAATAGATGTAGATTATTCTGGGGCCGCAGGAGCATTAATTCACATTACTGGCGGAGAAGATTTGAAATTAGACGAAGTACATGAAATAATGCAATATGTCTATCAACAATTAGATCCTGGTGCAACAGTATTCTTTGGAGCTAGAGTTTTACCAGAATATGAAGGTAGGATTCAAGTAATTACAATAATTACAGGAGTAAAATCTCCATACATCTTAGGAAGAGTATCAGTAGAAAGACCTTTATCAAAAGAGTATAGTAATGTGTTAGGTATCGAAGTAATTAAATAATCCTTTCCTTTCTCTTTTTTATTTTATTTTAAATTTTTAAAATAAACTTTCCACTTCAAAAAACTTTCTTAAAAATTTTCCAAAATCTTCAAATTTTTCTACATATTCATAAATTTTTTCTGTCTCGTTAGTTATTTCTTTCCATTTGCTTATTTCTTCTGCAATATAGCTTGGAATACCTTTTGCCTTTAAAATTTTTTCCTCTTTTTCTAAACTATCTCTAATTTTATTTATTGCTAAATCGAACTTTCTTTCAACTTCGCTAGCCAATCTATCTTCTATTACAAAAACTTTTTTGTATTTTTCTACAAATTTTCTACTATTTCCTAAATCAAAAATCGGCGGACCAATTTTTATTTCAACTTTAGGTAATTTAAATATTTCCATTTCAAATACAACAAAACAAAGTTTTTCATTTGCATAAACATTACTTTTCAAAACTTTAAAATTGTACTCCTCTAAAATGTTCTCAATTCTTTTGGCAAATTTTCTTAACTGAGGATAAATAATATCATCAACTTTTTTTGGTCTATTAAAGACAATTAAAATTAGTTCAGTTCTCCTTTTCATTAAAGTTTTTATTAATTCTTCTTTGCTAATTTTTTTAATTTCTTTTTTCTCAAAAAATTTTATATCAGGATTTTCCAAGAATTCTTTTGCTAATTTTTTAAATTTGAAAAAGTTATATGCACTTAATGCTGCAGCAACATTTCTATCTTTATCTACAGGATCAATAACTATTAATGCTTGATTTCTAAACTTATTTTTTAAAAATTTTTTTTCTTCTTCACTGTAATAATTTTCTATATCTATTATAGTTCCAGGAATCCAATTAATTGCATTTTTTAACAAGTTCAAAAATGTTCCATATTCAAGAATTAGCAACTCGCATAAATAACCGCTAAATCCTTGAGTTTTTGCATCTGCACCATAGATTTCGTTTGCCAATAAAAATTGCTTTAATAATCTAACTTGATCGCTAAGCTTTTCTATTTTTCCTTTTAAATATTTATTATGTAAAGGACTTCTATCTACAGCGCTAATAATTTTCTCTCCAAATTCAATTTTATAGCATGGAACTATGTCTACTTGGTAATCTTTTAGAAACAATCTAACATAAGGATGTTCGGCAAATTCAATAACATATTCAGCATTTAATTCTTTAGCAATTTCGATGCCAATTTGAATTCCCCTTTCTTCCAAAATTTTTTCTTCTACACCTTTATTAAATTTTATGAATATATCGATTTCTTTTTTATTTGGTAACCAAGTATCTCTTGCAACACTTCCAACTAATTCTGCTTCCAAATTATATGCACTTGCAATTTTATTTGCAATATTTAAAACTTTTTCTGCAAAATCTAATAAAGCAATTTTTTCAGATTTACTTGGAATAACCATTCTAAGCGCTTCTTTAATTACTAATTGAGTTTTTTCATCTTCAAGCATAAAATAGTTTAAGAAAAAAGATAAGAACTTAAATTTAGCTTAATAACTTAATGATAGATATTTATATAATATTATAGGCTTGGGGTGTCAGTATGTTGAGAGAGTAGCTGCTCGATGAAGATGATACATACAATTCCACAAGCCTTGCAATTGCTAAGTGCCAAATGGCACTTAGCACCATTAATAAAGCTAGGGATGGTAAGTCGGGCTGAACCCACCCGAGGGGGCTGCTATCCGGGTTGGGCTAACCCATGGGAGTCGTGAGGGGCAAGCCCTCGGCGCACTGCTGAGTAATACCACCTCAACCTACCGTGGGGACGGGGATAATCCCGGGAAACTGGGGCTAATACCCGATAGGGGAGGGATTCTGGAAGGACCCTCCCTGAAAGGGGTGGCTATTGCCACCCGCCCCACGATGGGAGGTGGGCCTATCATGGTAGTTGGTGGAGTAACGG